>DATNKA010000893.1:0-3948 GCA_035603655.1 Candidatus Acidiferrales bacterium
GCAGAAAGTTCCCTTGCTCTATAGCAACGTGGCGCTGCACAACTGGACATCATTTCAGAAGTTGAACACGAATGCGATCTATGCTCCGGGCTGTTATCACACCCGCGTGGCCCTTGATCTGGCAGTGAGCCTTGGCGGCTATGAATGTGCCCGCAAACCCGAGGAGCCAATCGTGGTTCACATGATGAAAACTCCGTGCAAACCGGGAAAGCCCGCACGCGATCAGCACAGCGCAGGCCGCATTGAATTGTTCAATACCACATTTGAAACCATGGAACGCAAGATCCGCGACCAGCTCGCCAGCACGCTAGGGCCGGGAGGCTTCGATCCCGCGCGTGACATCGCCGCGATCACGGTGAACCGCTGGCCGCACGGTTACGCTTACGAATACAACTCGCTCTGGGATTCCTTCTGGCTCGAAGGCGGTGAGACTCCATGCGAAGTTGCAAGAAAGACTTTTGGTCGAATCGCAATCGCCAACGCCGACGCCGGGGCCTACGCCTATACAGACGAGGCGATCAACCAGGCTTGGCGGGCGGTAGGGGAGTTGAAGAGCTAGCTGCGGCAAGCGACGACTTATATCGATCCGAGTCTGTCTACTGTCCAGCACCTTTCAGCCGCGACGCTTGGTTGTTTGCTTCCTGAGCTTGTTGCGTTAAGCCCTTGACTTCGTAGGCAGAGGCCAGCGCGGCTTCGAGTTCGTAATCGTCGCCGCTTTGCTGCCGCTCTTTGAGGTACGCGGCGATGGCATTGTCCGTCTGATTTAATTTGGCGTAGGAGAGACCAAGGTTGTAATTGACGCCAGCGGATTGGGGATCGATGCGGGCGGCGCTTTTGTATTCTTCGATGGCAGCCTGATGATTATCTTCAGCGGCCAGCGCGAGGCCGAGCCCGAAGTGACCCTCAGCGTTGTTTGGGTCCTGCGTGAGCAATCGGGCGAAACTATCTTTCGCCTCCTGCGGTCGATTCTCGTTCAGATACACCATCCCCAGTAGAGCACGGGCGCCGGCGTGTTGTGGCTCAAGCTCAAGCACGCGTTTTAATTCTATTTCAGCCTTCGCGTATTCAGCTTGGTTAAAGTATGTCTGCGCCAGATCAAAACGCGCGGGGACGAAGTTAGGACGCTGCTTGACGATCTTCTCCAATTGCCCGACAGCGCGGTCCGATTTGCCGTCTTCCACTAAAGTCGAGGCGCGTCCCAGGCGCAGGGGCAGGCCATGATAATGTGCCAGTTCGGCTGCCCCACCAGCCATGACGAGTGTTACAGTGGCGAAAATCGCAACCCGGCGAACATCACGATCGTGTTGGGGAGCGACAACCGCGATCAGCGCACCGAGAATTAGTCCCGTGACGAGGCCGCCTACGTGTGCAGCGTTGTCAGTGGTGCCGATTGCAGCTCCGAAAATCAGGTTGTAAATGACAAACATTGCAAGACTGCGCAGCGTGCCAGAGAGTGCGGAGCGCGGCACCGAGAACTCGCCTAACTTGAATGCTGCGATCAGCGCGCCAGCCAGTCCGAAGATGGCTCCCGAGGCGCCCACGCTGGGTGCGCCGGGATGCCACGCCACGCTGGCGAGGCTCGCGCCCACTCCGCAAATGAGATAAATCGCGGCATAGGTCCAACGGCCATAAAGCGATTCAGCAAGAGCGCCAAGATTCCACAAGCACCACATGTTGAACGCGATGTGGATGATGCCTCCATGGACGAAGACGCATGTGAGCAATCTCCACCATTCCCCCGAGAGCGTGAGTGGTCCCCAGTTGGCACCCCAGCGAATCGTCTCTTGAGGCGAGAAGTCCATGACGGTGGAACCTGCCAGCGCCATACCGAGAAACACCGCCACATTCATGCCGAAGATTATCTGAGTGAGCCCGATAGAAGAGTCGCCGCTCCGGACCCACGGTGTGCGCATCACGGGCTGTTTTGCATCTTCGACGATTTCGCCGCGCTGGTAAGCTTCATGCTGCACACACCACTGGCAGATCTTCTTGCCGAAGGAAAAGCCGGGGAGCTGGCGACCACATCGAATGCAATTTGCCATTTGTCTCAGTAAAGCGTATCAGCAAGTTGGCGTGCGCGACAAAAACCGGGAAGGCGCTATCGTGTAGTCTCCTCGGGCCGGCACGCCAGATGTCATCCTGTGATTGACAGGATTATTTCGCGCGCCGTCAATGGACCTCCTCATCGTGCTGGCAGGCCCGGTTCCGTTCAAACCGCAGACGCCCGTCGGCGGCCTTGGACGCTCTTGCGGCGTAACCCTACTGCCGCGGGATACAAATTACCCCTGACAGGGCGAGGCGCTGAACAGTGGCGAGCAGCTGCTCCTATGCGAGATGCGTCACGCGGGATTCAGTGAATGGTTTTCGTCTTCCGAGACATGTAATCCATCAGCAGGTATTGGCCGAGCGTGTAGGGCGTGGTGAAGTAGGCTTTGCCGCGGCACATCTCCGTAACTTTCTGGACGAATTGCACCAATCCATAATCTGACGCCAGCATGAATGTATTGATGAGGACGCCGGCGCGCTTGCACTTCGAGACTTCTTCGAGCGTCTGACTGACCACCAGGGGATCGAGACCGAAGGCGTTTTTATAGATGCGTCCGTCTTCGAGCGTGAGGGCGGACGGTTTGCCGTCAGTGATCATGACGATCTGCTTCATGTCTTTTCTTTGACGCTGCAGAATTCTCTGTGCCAGACGCAGCCCCTCCCGCGTATTCGTGTAGTAGGGGCCGACCTTGACGCGCGCCAGTTGCGAGAGCGGAACCTCTTCAGCGGAGTCATGGAAGAGAACAAGTGACAGTGAATCGCCGGGATACTGCGTGCGGATGAGATGCGAGAGCGCCATGGCAACTTTCTTCGCGGGAGTGAAACGGTCCTCGCCGTAAAGAATCATCGAATGCGAACAGTCGAGCATGAGCACGGTGGCGCACGAGGACTGATACTCGCACTGATGAACCTGCAGGTCGGAGTATTCAATGTTGAGCGGCAGAGAAAGGCCTTCGCGCTGGATGGCGCTGGAAAGCGTGGCCGTGATGTCGAGATTGAGAGTGTCGCCGAACTCATAGGTTTTAGAAGATCCGCTGGCTTCGATGCCAGTGGCGAGGTCGCGGGTGTCGTGCCGTCCAAAACTGGATTTGCCCAGCGAGCCAAGCAGGTTGCGCAGAGATTTGAATCCGAGGAAGTCGAGGCTCTTGTCGGTGATTTCAAATTTGGCCTGCCGCTGGTTTTCGCCGACTTGTCCGCCCGTGCCCGTTGGGCGGGTTGGATCTGGTGGCTGGTCGATGGAGATGTAGTCTTCCTGCTGCATCCGTTCGATTAACTTTTCGATGAGTTCGTCAAGCTGGCCGTCCGCCGCCATTTCCTGCAGACGTTGCCGCATGTCATCGTCGAAAGTGTCGCCCTCCATCAGGGCTTGCTCGATGGCACGCTTGAGGTCGTCCAGGGTTTGCTCACCCTCCGGCATCTCGTACCACATGTCGCTCTGGAAGCCGCTCTGCAACAGGTAGTCGGAGAGTGCGCCGAGCAGGTCTTCCATGCTCATTTCGCCCGCCGGGTCAGGAACGTATTTGGAATAGCGAATGCGTTTCATTGCACTAGAGATGTTACTTGCTACGGATCGCTGCAGCCACCTGGACGTTCGAAGCAACGTCTACACTAATTGAATTGCCGCCTCTGTCGGTACGGCGGTTCTTCCTTCTCGAATGCCTTGTCCCGCTCTCGTGGTTCGGCCTTCTTCTCTCCCGCTTTGAACACGCGCTCCTCGTTGCGGCCAATACGTTTGTGCGCGTGCAGCCCTTCCAGAATAAACTCGGCGGCGGACACTTGCTGCTCCGGGCTTTCTTTCTGCGATACCCCGAGCGGACCGAGTTTCTCCACCAAACCCTGAATTTCTTTCAAGTTCTCCAGCGCTTCGACAGCGGACACTGAATCGGACAACTGAATCTCGCC
>DATNKA010000894.1:0-10832 GCA_035603655.1 Candidatus Acidiferrales bacterium
TCTTGAAATGTCAGATAGCCGGTGTGCGAAGAAAATTACGAGACCGGAACCCGGACCTCTTTAGGGCGTTTGAGATTTTTGCCCATATGACATGCATCTCTTCAACTTCGAGAATGTCAGGTGTTCGCTCACGCTTTGCAGAAACACGAACACCAGAACCGGCCTTGACAGATTCAAAGCGCCAGAAAAACTATAAAGGGAGGTTACGCAACCTTCGTCTGCAAATGGTCAACCAGAACGTCAACGAAATCAGAAGGAGCCTGAGCCTCGGTCGCGAGCAGAATGGCTGAGGCTTCGGGCGTGAAGCTGAGAACCGATCCGGAAGAGGGCTCAGAAGCTCCGATGGTATAGCCCGCGGAGCAGAGCCCCGCGGCAAATTCAGACCAAACGGGAGGCTTCTGCCCCTTGACCCGCAGGCCCCAAGTAAGAATCTTTTTTTCAAGACGATTCCAAGAACTATGCGGCAATTTCGGCGAAGTAAGAATGAATACCTTCTCGTGAAATCCTTGCTGCTTAAGCGCCTCAAATTCCCATTGCAGGTTTCGGGATTCTCCGACCTGAATGATGATACAAGCGGATCTGCGCGCGAGATCGAGGAAGCGTTCTTTCCAATTTTCGTCGCGCTCGTAGGCGCGGGCCGCTCCTTCGGGTGGAGCATAGTCAAGAGGGTTGCCGAGCGCAACAAAGGGCCCGATGCGCTGTCTGATGGTGTTGCCGAAATACTGTTCGAGGGTAACCCCGGTTTTCGTACCGAGGTACGACGTGTACTTCGACGCCTCCGAATTTCCCATGTAGACGAAAGGCATTTCTTCTATGATAAACGCTCTGAGATATAGAACTGGGGGTCGAGGATCAGCCTCGAACACGTCATCGGCAGATGGCGCAGCGGCACGCCTCGCGAGATAGAGACAGTAGAAGAAGCCGGGCAGGGCACCCCAGAACAGCAATTTGCCGGATGTGCTGAGCGTCTGGGTCTTCCAACCCGAGGAGAAACCAAAAAACAGCAATTGCGCGACGCCGCCTGCGAGCAAGACCCAACCGGCCGAACGGTAGGGAAAAACAATTTTGCGGGCACCTGCAATTCGTGTCTTCCGTGGGAGCATCCATGCCCCCACATAGAGTCCGATAGTCGCCAAAACGACCGGTCCACCCATGAGCAATGCAACGTAGGCGGTGTCATCGAAGTGATGGCTGAGCGCCAGCGCGACCACTCCGACCAATAATGCAAAGGGAATCGTCACCGCGAAAGCGAGTGCTAGCAAGGGATTCGTGTACCCTTTGTTTCGGATGTGTCGGTAATAAATAGATGCCAGGAATATGAAGTAGCCCGTCAGGAAGAGGCAGATTCCAAGGACGAGAAGAATAATCAGGAAGTTGGACATGACTGGTTCCGTTCCGGCCTTCCTTCAGGAAGGATCAACCATTGAGGCGCTGGCAACCCGAGGGCGCTACTTTTTTCCGCCTGCGCCTAGTTTGTCAACCAATTTGTCGGCTTCCCGATTTTTCTCTCCGGACCTCTTGATCTTTTCCATGTTGCCGGTACGAACACCGTCCACCAACAAGCTCCAACTGTCCTCGCGCGCCCCCATGTATTGGACCAGCGACGATGCCAGCTGAGTCTGCTCTTTGGAAAGCCGGTTTAACCTTGCGAGTGAATTCCGCTCGGTTCGCCACGGAGGCAGGACCTCTTGCTCGACGATATTCAAGAACTGCTGGTCTGTGAGTTGATCAGATTTCCACTTTCCGAGTGACGAATTGAAGAGCGCTAGCGATTTGTCCTCCACAACGGACATGCTCTTGATTTCTGCCATCAGGTCATCCGGCCTCGGGATGGTAATGAGACTCGTAGCCAGCAACGCCAGCCCGAGGACGCTTGCAACGAAACAGCGCCCACCCCGGCCAGCAGAAGTCTCTTGAGAAACGGGTTGCACCAGGAACAGACCTAAGAGGAATCCGGTGAACAAGCCCCCCATGTGCGCGGTCAGATCAACATCCGGCTGAAATGCACCGTACAGCACGTTATAGCCGACAAAGATGACGGCGCCCTTGAGTAAGGGCTTCAAGACCTCCGGCGAGATCGTATCCCGGTGACGCAACAAGAACGCCAGCAGAGCACCGTACAATCCGAATATGGCCCCAGAGGCGCCGGCGCTGACGGTCCACGGATGCCATGCCAAACTTGCCGCACCGCCTCCCAGGCCAGCTACCACGTACAGGATCAGATAGGCTGGACCACCCGCTAGCGTCTCTATGAATGGTCCGATATTGGCGAGCACCACCATGTTGAAGAGCAGGTGGATAATCCCGAAGTGAATAAATAAAGAAGCAAACATGCGCCACCACTGGCCTCGGAGAGTCAAAGGGCCGTAGTTGGCACCCCATTTGAGAACGCTGTCGGCCATCGGATCGAGGATCGAGACGCCCATGATGCACATCAAAATGAACATCGCGACGTTGAGGGCAATGATGGTCATGGTGATGCCGGCAGACGCTTGGGAAGTTTGCGCAGGTGTAACGCTAAGAGGGTTCGATTCTGATTCAGAGGTACTCATAGTGGATGCCTTTACTGCCCATGATCCTACTGCATAGTGAGGGGGTCCCGCTCTTCGTTTCAGCTTTACCGTCTGGGAAGTGAATATCGCCTTTACCGTACTTTCAGGGCGCCTGCCATTACCGAAAACCTCGTCCGCACACCATGACCCTCTGCCGGAGTAGCTGATCGAGGATCGAGGGAACGTTGAAGGAGCAAGCGAGGTGTCCTGGATTGCAAAGCGGGGAGTGCAAAGAGGAGTTCTTAGCGAGGAGAAATCTGGTCTTGGCTCGCCAACAGTCTGCTTTGTGTCGCAAGACCAAGGCAAGATATTTGGAAGCCGTAATCTGCCGGCAATACCAGCACCGACGAACTATCACAAAGCAGCCTGGCGCTGGTAGCGATGGTGAAGTCCTCCGACCTGAGGAATCGCCACGACGCGTCCGCGTTCTGGTTTCTCCACTACTCTCGATTCTGGAGCGTCCTTGGCTAGCGCCAAATCTGTTCTCGAACGCTGGTAGTAGGCAAAATACCTTTCCAGGGTGCGGCGCAACGACCTTTCATTCCACACGATGACGTGGTCCAAACATTCGCGATGGCCGCGGCGAGAACGCACTGCAAAGCGCGTCGAATCATCCTTTGAGTCTCCGCGAGCGCGACCCAGTTCCCCAAGTCGGCACGTTGCAAAATGAGATTGGCGTTGGTATTTCTCAGGTTTGCCGATCACCGCTGCTAGCGTTGAGAAAACTCAAGAGACGAGGTCGAGGCGACGTTAGAATGGATGATCTCATGAATCAACCCGTCACCTCCGTTCGAAATCACTGCCTGTCGCCGACGCGAGCCAAAATGGCAATCGATGCACCTCTTAGCCCCGTAAGTTACGCTCGGATGTTTCCCGAGCTACCATCGTTTGAGGCCGATGAGCAATTCCTGCATGCTCTCGGCCGCGCAGGCGGTATCTGCGATTGCGGAGATATCGAGGACGCCCCCGATTCCCTAGGTGACACCGCGGCCGGTTGGCCCATCTTCGGCCAATTTGTGGCTCACAACATTACGGCTGACCGGTCCATTTTGCAAAGCCACACCAATATCGCGGGGTTGCACAATGCGCGCAGCCCGCAGCTCAATCTTGAAAGCCTCTACGGCGACGGACCGACCGGCCATCCATTCCTCTACCAACGCGACGATCCAGCAAAGTTCCTCCTTGGGCTGGACGGAGCAGACCTGCAACGAAACGCAGAGGGCATCGCGATTATCGGCGACCCGCGCAACGATTCGCATATGCTCGTATCGCAGCTGCATCTCGCCATGCTCAAGGTTCACAACGTGTTTGTCGATGAAGCGCGGCTCACCGGAGTAGGAAACGACCGCGTGTTCGACGAAGCAGCCCGGCAGTTACGATGGCACTACCAGTGGTTCATCCTTAACGAGTTTCTGCCGACGCTCGTCGGGCGGGCGCTTGCAGATCGGGTGCTTCGAGAAGGCCCGCTATGGTTTCGCCCTGGGCGCAGTGGATTTATACCGCTCGAGTTTGCCGACGCAGCCTATCGCTACGGCCACTCTCAGATCCGCCACCGCTACCGATTGAACTCACAGACCGATCCCGTTCCACTTTTTCCCGATCTCCTGGGATTCCGCGCTGTACCGCGTGAGCACGCGATCGACTGGACACTGTTCTTCGACGCGCCCGGTGCGCCACCGGCGCAGCGATCCAAGAAAATGGACGGGAAGCTCGTGCGCGCTCTCATTCAATTGCCGGTAGCCGTCACGGGTGAGTGCGAGATCGAAGATTACCATTCACTTGCCGTCCGTGATCTGCAACGCGGACAAGGTGTGGGCCTACCGTCTGGCGAGGCCGTAGCTCGTCACATCGGAGTCACGCCACTTACCGTGGAGCAGGTTGGCATCAGTTCCACTGGCTGGCATGGTGAGACTCCCCTCTGGTATTACATTCTCCGCGAAGCCGACGCTTGTAGAGGCGGTCATCGTCTTGGTCCAGTGGGTGGCAGGATCGTGGCGGAGGTGCTGGTTGGACTCATCGATGCGGACCCAACGTCCTTTCGTAAGAACAGCCCGGAATTGCGCCCTAAGAAAACACTTAGTGAATTGTTTGCCTCCTGAAACGCCGTCGATCGGCGGTACGGATTGCGGTACGGAAAGCTTCCTGCCTCCACGGACTAGCAAGGACTTAGGTGGCCGCCCGCCTCTTGCAAGTCGTTGTATTTCTTAACGTGGTTGTTCTTTCACGGCGATGCCAGACAAAGAGGAAGGTGCAACCGATTACCCGCGACACCAATAGTTATTCCGGACTGACCCTGTCAGCTGATGGGAAAACTGCAGCCACTGTGCAGCTGAAAAGAACGCGCACTCTCGACATTATTCCTGCTCGAGGCCTCGGTGGTACCGCGACACCCAACTCTGAGATCGAAAACGTAAGCGCATTTGATTGGGGCCTGGATGGAAACTTAGTTGTGTCTGATGGTTCCGCTATATCACAGGTGCGTCCCGATGGCGCGAAATTGACGACGCTGTTGAGCGACCCTGCCGCTGCGGTTGTAAATCTCTCGCGCTGCGGGGAAACGTATTTGGTTCACTGGTCTTTCCACAAAGGAACAGACGGAAGCACCATTTGGAAAATCAACCCCGACGGCTCCAACCCGCGGCAAGTAAGTAACGGCAAGTCCAACAGTGCGCCAGCCTGTTCGCTTGACCACAAGTGGATCTACTATCTCGATACCCTGCAGACCGTGATGCGTGTACCGGCTGCAGGAGGCGGTTCTCCCGAGCCTGTCCATGCGCCAGGATTCCAGATATGTACGAATACTTGGGGAATATCGATTTCTCTCCTGACGGCCGCCATTCCATGATCGTGGCCATGAATTCGGCGCCCGGGACGCCGAGCCAGACCAAAACCAATCTCGTGCTTGTCGACCTGAACGCAGCCGAGGGCTCTGCGCCGCGACTGCTCGATTTGGATCCGCGGTTTTCTGCTGGTCTGATCGCGATCTACACCGGTGGGCCGAAGTTCAGTCCGGACGGCAAGGCAATCGTCTACGACATCATGGACAAGGGAGTTGGGAATCTATGGATACAGCCGCTGGACGGCTCGCGCGGCCATCAGATCACCACCTTCACCTCGGGCTTCATCAACGGATTCCGCTGGTCGCCGGATGGCAAGTCCCTGGGCGTGATGCGAGAGCACGACTTCTCCGATGTGGTTTTGTTGCGAGAAACGAATGAGAATGAGTAAGGCTGCCTTCCTTTGGAGAAATGCCGCAACTCGATAAGGCGTAAACGTATCGATGGGATGCGCACTTACGCTTCGCCCTAAACTACAGGGCTTCGCTTCAGTGCGCATCCCAATGACAAGCTCCCTAACCACGAAGATCAGCAAGAGTGCTCCGTTTAGCAAATAAATAGAGCTGGTTGCTAATTTCAGGACTGGGAGAACCTGGTGGTCCAACACAAAAGACCTTGCGAGGTAATTTTGAAGCCACGGTAGGGCCAAGGTAAGCCCGGCGATCACAGCGAAGGTTGCAGTCGCAACTAGTGTTCGGACTAGGGATACCCAGAGAGTTCGGAGGGCGTCTTTACGCGGCCCGGAGGAATCCGTTCTGTTCGTGGCCGTCACACTGGAAAAATATCACCATTGAAGAACTGGGAATGGTTTTCACAACGCTATGCTGATAGCCGCCTTTACCTCGCTGTGTCGCCTCCACCCTCCACGGGTCACTATTCGCGGTCCATCCGTCCGATTCGCCTGTTAGGACCGCCTCATGGACTTCACCTGCATTTTTCGAAACCATGCCTTCTCGTGCCGTAATGTGCGGCACCGGTATTGGCACACACCGCGGGTCAGGCCCCCCAGTTTGGCGAAAAGTCGCCTAACCATCACTACGGCCCCTGCCGCTGAAGTCTCAATAACTGAGTTGGTTGCCTCAGTCGGGGACGATTAGTATCGAAAAACGCCCAAGCATCCAGGATTTTGTCTCCAGCCTAGCCGACTTCACAGGCCTAATCCGCCCCGGAAGCCGGATTGCTTCCGGTCAGCTGACGATCCGTCCGGTAATTCCCGACCACCTCCTCGACGCCTGTTTCCGGATCAAGCTTCTTGTACAAAAGACTTTACGATGCGGTACGAGCCGAGTAGCATCCCCAGCAAAGGAAATTTCCCTAACGGCTTGGGAGTGGAGATAAACCATGAATGGGTTCCACCTCACACTTTGCAGACTTTTGCTATTTGCCGCAGCATTGACCGGCCAAGTTGCGGCTCAACAGTGGAAAGCTCCCACGACGATGAAGAAGTTGGCAAATGGTCTCGTCGTGGTGGTTTCCGAGGACCATTCTGCACCCACCTTTGGACTGTGCGTCAGCTATGGAATCGGTTTTCGGCTGGAGCCCGAAGGACGCACTGGATTCGCCCATTTGTTCGAGCACATGATGTTTGAAGGAACTCCCAACGCTCACAAAGGTGTTTTGGACCGCGTGATTGAGGGCGGCGGCGGGTTAAACAACGGTGACACTCGGTACGACTTCACCGAGTATATCGAAACCGCCCCTGTTTCAGCCCTCGATCCCGTGTTGTGGATTGAAGCCGATCGCATGAAGACTTTGGACTTCTCCCCGAAGAATCTGGAAAATCAACGCAATGTAGTTGAAGAAGAAGTCCGGGTAAACGTTATGAATCGTCCATATGGACTTTTCTTCGCGATTGATCTTCCGGGAAAAGCCTTCGACACCTATCCCAATGCGCACAACTTCTATGGTGAGTTCAAGGATCTCGACGCCGCCAAAATCGCAGACGTCCAAAGGTTTTACGAGCAGTATTACGCTCCAAACAACGCGGTCCTCGCGATTGTGGGCGACGTGCAGCCCGATGACGTCTTCGCAAAGGTGGAAAAGCATTTTTCTGCTATTCCCGTGCGCGAGATTCCACCGCGACCCAATGTGGAGGAGCCACCTCAAAAATCGGAGCGACGTGCCACCGAGAGCGACAAGCTGGCCAAAGTTCCGGCGCTCGCCATCGGCTACCGCATGCCTCCGCGGCATTCGCCCGACGCCCTTGCCAGCGCCGTAACCGGAGAGCTTCTGCACAACGGGCAAGCATCGCGACTCTATCAAGCTCTGGTGAAGGAGAAGCAAGTTGCACTATCAGTGGATGGCGGCTTGAATTGGCCGCTAGGCACTCCCTATGAATTCAACGGTCCGACGCTGATGACTTCGTTCATCGTGTACCCACCGAATGTTTCAGAAGATCAGCTGGTGGCGGCTTACGACTCTACTATCAAGGAGCTTGTCGACAAAGGACCAAGCCAGCAGGATCTGGAGCGGATCGTCGCCAAGATGCGATCCGACTGGTACGATCAGCTGGAGATTCCAATCAGTCGAGCTTCGGCACTCTCGCACGCTGTGCTTTTCGACGGCAAATTCGATCTCGTGTACCAAATCCCCGAAGACTTAGCCAAAGTTACACCCGCCCAAGTTCGGGCGTTCGCAGCCAAGTATCTCGTGAGTACGAACCGCACCGTCATAAATCGAGTGCCAGCACAAGGAGAAGTACAGTCCGAGAAAAAGCAAGGAGCGGGACAATGAGAACGATCATGAGAATCGCTGTTGCTATCCTTTTGTTCGTCTCATTCAGTTTTGCGCAGAAGGATGTTCCGATGCCGAAGGAACTTCCGCCCTATGGCGCAGAGAAGCCGCTCCCGCCACCTTCTGTCCACTCTGCCAAACTCGACAATGGATTGACCCTGTGGCTTGTTTCTGAACCAGGTTTTCCGAAAATTGCATTCAGCGTGGCCGTACGCGGTGGCCTCGCTGCAGATCCTGCGGACTCCCCCGGCATTTCGGAGTTGCTGGCGAAAACCGTCGATCAGGGAACAAAAGCGCGTACGGCAAAGCAGATTGCACAGGAACTGCAGGCTGCGGGCGGAGATCTGAGCGCCGACTCGCAGAAGGACTTCATCGAAGTGTCAACAGCTGTTCTGGCCTCGAGAATGGACGCTGCGATCTCCGTTTTGTCTGATGTTGTCCAGAACGCCTCTTTTCCGGATGCTGAGGTGGCGCTTGCTAAGCGCAATTTGTCCGACTCGCTTCGGCAGCGCGAGTCGGAGCCGAGATTTCTCGCAACCCGCGCTATGGCGAAAGTCCTCTTTGGCGATCACCCTTATCACGTCACCGCGCCCACGCAGGACTCCGTTACGGCCGCCACTTCTGCAGACCTCAGGCGGATCTTCGCGGAACGCTTCCGACCGGATCAGGCGATTCTGGTTGCAGTCGGTGATTTTGACGACGCACGAATGATGGAGATGGTGAAGGCGAAATTTGGTGCCTGGAAGGCGCCGGGCGAATCTGCGCTCTCCGTAACCCGACGTACTTCAAATACGCCGGAACATGCGGTCTTTGTGGTGACGCGTCCAGGTTCCGTTCAGACCACGCTTGAACTGGGAACTTTTGGGCCTTTGCGCGGCGATGCTGATTACGAAGCAGTCATGGTCGCGAACGCAATTTACGGAGGTACGTTCAGTTCGCGATTAACGTCCAACATTCGCGAGGACAAGGGATACACGTACTCACCCTCTTCCTACTTGCGTGCTTATCAGGCAGCGGGAGTGTTAGTCACGCATGCCGATGTTCGCAACGAAGTAACCGCGCCCACTCTGAATGAAATCGATTACGAACTGAACCGACTGGCGACCACCGCACCCAGCGACGAAGAACTCTCGAAAGCCAAACATTACCTTGTAGGCAGTGAAGCGATCCAATTGCAGTCCAGAGCCTCATTATCGGACCATCTGGCCGGACTTTGGGTGGATGGCTTGCCGCCGGAAGAGATAGGAATCTACGGGCAGAAAATTACGAACACCACGGTTTCCGAAGTAGAAACGGCCGCCAAGAGATACTTCCCGGCCTTTCAGACTGCAATTGTTGCTGTGGGTGAAGAGAAAGTTATTCGCGAGGCTTTGGCGCCATTCGGCATCCCTGTCAAGACTCTCCAGTAGGCGTCGCGGACTGCGATCGGCGCAGGGCAAGTGCTTGCGGCCAGACAAGTCAGCAGGTCGTCGGCAACCAGGAAGGTTTTGGCCTGTCGTTCTTGGATTACGCAAAATTGCTTTCCTATGATGATGTTTTGGGCACAACTCGAAGCTCTTTGTATCGTTGGCGATTGATCGTCAATTAGGTTGCAATTCGGCTCACCAAGGATTAGTCCTCATAAATGCGCATGGGACAACGGATCAACGGATCAGATGTTGTCCAGAAACCTGGCGCCATGCCGACTTGCGAAACGGGAATATGACATGTTTTCGATATGCTGATCCGGCATCAGCATGCTCGAAGATGCAATCTGCGGAAAGCAGGCCGCCAATCCAGGCTCGCTCTCTCGCGAAAATTTTAGATCGCCGCCTCGCAGGAAAACTCAGACAAAGAGATAGTCAGCGATATGGGGCCATGACGAAAGCCCTGGGGATGGAGGAGGTGATTTCCGCGCCGCGATCGCCATGGCAAAACCCGTACGTCGAGCGGCTGATCGGATCCATCCGGCGGGAATGTCTGGACCACATCATCGTATGGAATCAAAGATCGTTACGCCGCACTCTGCAAAGCTACTTTGCCTATCACCAGCGTTCCCGAACTCATCTGGCGCTGGCCAAAGATGCTCCGGAATCGAGAGCAGTGGAGAAGCCAGAACGCGGGCGCATCGTGGCGATTCCTCAGGTCGGAGGACTTCACCATCGCTACCAGCGCCAGGCGGCTTAGTCCGTCGGGGTCGACGATCCTGGCTTCCGGCATTGTGCCTTGGTCTTGCGAACCAAAGAGTTCGCGAGCCAAGGCCAGATCTCATCCCGGCTACGAACTCCTCTTTGCACTCGCCGCTTTGCGATTTAGAACACCTCGCTCGCTGCTTCGAAGTTCCCTCGATCAGCTATTCTGGCAGACGGTGATCGTATGCGGACGAGGTTTTCGGTAATGACACCTCACAGCACGTCCGAATTTTGGCAAGGGACAACACTCCCGGTTTCAGAGCTGCTCGTCCAGCTCCGCCCATACGCTGGCGAGCTCAATGCGGATCGGTGTGTCGGCAAGGTTCAGCTCTGGTATGTCCGGTTCTTCGAAGCCGTGAGGACCGCATATGTAGGCGCGACGCTGGCCGGGGTCGACTAGCCAGATGTGCTGGATTCCAAAGACAACGTAGTCGTCGACGCGCTCACGCATGGCGCGCAGCGTGTCGTCTTTCGAGAGAATTTCAATCACCAGCAACGGAGGATGCGTTACTACCTGCTCCCGGGGCGCGTCGGCGCGT
>DATNKA010000895.1:0-2621 GCA_035603655.1 Candidatus Acidiferrales bacterium
GTAACGCTAGATGGCGTAACGGAGCTTTTCAAATTTTCTCGGGGCAAGCTAGATCGCGATTACACCGGCGATCGTCAGGGTTGCCGTATGGGGGAAAAAGGTCTTGTGAGCGGCTTCAATCATGACCGACCCTCAGTAATCCAGCCAGCGAACCAGGAGGATGTAGAGAATGGCGGTACGGCTCCGACTACAGGATGAAGGCGCAGACTGCAGGCGTTCAAACCAGGAAGGAAACAGAAATGACGACTCTGACACCCTATTTACTTTTCGACGGCAATTGCCGGCAAGCCATGGAGTTTTACAGATCCTGCCTCGGAGGAGAGCTGATCCTGACCGTAGTGAAAGACACTCCCGCGAAGGAGAGAATCCCAGCATCCCAACACGACAAGGTCCTAAATGCCCGCTTAAGAGGCAGCAACGTAGATGTTTCGGCATCGGACTGGCTACGGCCAGACCAAACGCGAGTTCGCGGCAACACCGTTTGTCTCTGTCTCAGCGGAGGGACATTTGAGGAATTAAAGTCCCTATTCGAAAAACTCACCGAGGGGGGCGAGGTCACGGATCCTCTGAGCCAGCAATTCTTTGGGATGTATGGGGCACTCAACGACCAGTTTGGCGTCCGATGGATGTTTCACACCCATACCAAGTAGAAGGAAGATGAGAACAGCATAGGAGAAAAGGACATGAAGTACATTTTGCTGATGTCGGGCACGCGGGCAGGGGTTGAGGCGTACCACGCCTGGCCCAAACAGGATATCGAGGCGCATATGGCAGTTCTCCACCGCATCAACCAGGATCTCGCCGAGTCCGGAGAATTTGTCGCCACCCAGGGCTTAGCCGAACCGAAGGAAGCCAAGGTCGTGCGTGGCCAGAAGAACGGCGTCCCGGTCACCGACGGCATTTTCCCCGAATCGAAGGAGTTTCTGTTGGGCTACTGGATCGTTGACGTTTTGAACGCCGAGCGCGCTTATGCCATCGCGGGACGGATTTCCGCGGCATCCGTAAACATGCCGATTGAGGTGCGGCAATTCGCAACCCAAGAAGACAAATCCCGATAAACAAATGTGGTGACGGCGCACTTTTTCCAGGCGGCGGATGACAATGAAAAATTGTGGATGAGCTATTTCCTGAACACGGGTTGCCGCGAGCAGGAAGTGGCGAATACGGAGTATTGCGATCTGCTCGATGATGTCAATGTCGTGTGGGTGTTCCCAGCCCCACCGTGGCTTCAAACTCAACGGTAAGCGGTGGCAGAAAAAAGGGCGTAAATTACCCGTTCCCGCGGCGCTGATGGAGAAGCTAGGCGACCGGATAATTGCGAAAGCTGCCAAGCCCGGCGATCTGATCTTTCCCAACACCATCGGCGGTGTGCCGGGACACTTCCTGCGCAAGCTGCAAGCCATTGCCGAGCGTGCCGGGGTAACGGAACCGGAACTTCACCGATTCCGGAAATCCTACGCCGATACTCTTGCCGATGAGGGCTTGCCCGTGCCCACGATCATGAAGCGATTGGGTCACTGCTCTCCTGATGGGACCCTGGCATAGTTGCGAAACAGAATTTCGCGAATCAGTCGGCGCTGGCGGTGAATGCGTAGTTATATAGTCATTGTGCCGTCGCTATTCCCTGACGAAGCTGGGCTACAGGTTTTGAAAGCGGTTTCGGGTTATCGCCAACTGGCCTACGATTGGGCCGAAAAAATAGTTGGGCAGACTCAACGCCGGTTCGAGGCCTACGCCAGCGGGTATCGAGCGCAGGTTGGGCGAATGGTCGGCTCGCAGGAATTGCCGAGCGAACAAGAGCAGGCTCTTCGTCACAGTCTCGACGCACTACAGAGAAATCTCGCCCAGGAGCCAGTACAAGCGGCTGGGTAGCGAGTTCTGTTGCACTCCGTGAAGTCAGTCCGTAGGAAGGAAAGGAACACGACGACTTGATTAAGTATCTGATGGTTGGAATCGGGGGATTTCTAGGTTCGGTCTTGCGCTTCTGGCTGGGGAGTTTTATCGGGGGCAGATTGGGCGCTCGATTTCCCTATGGCACGTTTGTGATCAATGTGACGGGTTCTTTCTTGGTTGGCGTGGTACTTACTGTATTGACCACGAAAGCACACTGGAGCCCGAATTGGAGATATCTGATTCCCATCGGTTTCATTGGGGGATACACGACGTTCTCCACTTTTGAGTATGAGACGCTTCGCCTCTTTCAAGACGGTCAAGTTTTCACGGCGGCACTCAATGTCACGCTGAGCGTGGTCGTCGGATTTGTTGGTGTCTGGGTTGGGGCAGTGGCAGGGAGGGTAATCCCGTGAAGGCTGATGCGTTAGCGCACGAGATCAGTGTGGGGCAAGCCTTGGTGAGGGGTGCGTGCCCGGTCTGTGGCGTGCTCAAGGAGTTTCAATCGGCCCTCGCGGAGAAGATCCACCTGTGCGATGACTTGAGTTTATGTAATTTCCATACTTGGCTCCTGGCTCGTGCGGCTCCGGCAAAGGGCGCGGCTGCCTTTTATCTCAAGCTGCTGGAAGATTCGTCGCCCGTTAAGGTCGGGGCGTCAGACTGTGATTTCTGCCAGATGATTCTCGCGCAAGAGAAATTGCGGTTGCGAGACTGGTGAAGGAGATGCAACG
>DATNKA010000896.1:0-2576 GCA_035603655.1 Candidatus Acidiferrales bacterium
CCACGACGCCGAATGACCACGACAAAGATCCCAGCAATACCGCCAGCAACCCCAACAGGCTGGAACCTTTCACGGTCAATTCCGCTCCGGTTAGCACTGCTACGCCAGCAACTCCTAACCCCAATCCCAGGGCGCTCATTCGACTGATCCTCTGCCGTCCCATCATCCAGCCAAGAACTAGAATGAACATTGGCTCGGTCGCAAGCAGCAGCGCCGCCAGGCCCGAGCCTACATACTGCTCCGCCCAGTGCAGCGTGCCGTGACCAATTAAGAAGAAGAATGCTCCCAAAAAAAATCCCGCCACCCACTGCGGCCGGGTCGGGCGAAACCCGCGCAGCCAGGCCCAAGTCAACATAATCCCACCCGCAATCGAGTGCCGGATTCCCGCCGCCACCAGCGGGGGAATTGTTTCCACGGTATAGCGGATTGCGAGGTAGGTTGATCCCCAAATGACATAGATCGCCACGAAAGCCAGCGCCAGTTTGATGGTGAGCCCCCGGTCGCGTTGCTTAGCGGCTTTGCGCGGTGGGGAAACGACCACAGGTCTACCTCCAATGTTTTTCAATCTGACATTGCGAACGAGCGCAATAATCTGTGCCGGTTGGTCGAGAAACATGGGAACTGACCTCCAAACTGAATAACCTTCAAACATAAGTTAGAAGGTTAGTAAAATCCTACGAGTTCTTGCCTAACTTGTCAAGATAGTTTTAATGGTTATATGATTAGGGAGATTGCATCACCCCAATGGCGCCCACTGAGTCGGACACGCGGCCGCTTCAATTTGAACTGATCGCGGGGAATGTGTGCCTCGATTTCGTCAACACGCTCGATGACCGTCCCAGCGGCAACCCGAACGAGTTGCTGAAGGGCTACGACGACTTGGCGCGCTTTGCCTCCGAGGCCGGCATTCTCACCCCAGTCCAGGCGGATTATTTGCTCGAGAGAGTTCCCCGGCGAAGCGACGAGGCCGAGGACGCTCTGCGCCAGGCTCGCAACCTGCGCGAAACGCTGTACGCCATATTTTCAGCAGTCGTAAAGGCACAAAAGGTCCCGCAGATAGCGATGGACAGACTTAATGCAAGCGTCCACGAAGCGGCGCTGCATCTGCGGCTGGTGCAAAACGACGAAGGCTGCGAGTGGCGCTTCGACGACCCAGGCTCGTCTTTTTCTTCGATCCTGTGGCCAATCGCGCGCGCGGCCGCCGACCTGCTCGCATCCGACCAGCTGCCCTTCGTCCGCGCTTGCTCGTCGCCCACCTGCCAATGGTTCTTTCTCGATACCAGCAAAAATCACCACCGCCGCTGGTGCAGCATGAAACTTTGCGGCAACCGCACCAAAGTGCAAAAATTCTATGCCCGGAAGAAAAAAGGGCCTTCGAAAAAAAATGTCCGGCGCTAGGCCGCTCAAACGTCTTTAGCTCAGAAGTAAAAATCTGAAGGAGGATTTAACATGAGCGAGTTCGTATATCTTTATCGCGGTGGTGAGGCCGGACGATCACCTGAGGCAGCGCAGCAGGTAATGCAGAAATGGATGACCTGGTTGAAGGACCTGGGCGAGAAAGGTCATATCAAAGACCAAGGTCAGCCGCTCGAGTCCACTGGCAAACTGGTGAAGGGCAAGCAGAAAACCGTGACAGACGGGCCGTTTGCCGAGACCAAGGACGTCGTAGGCGGCTACACTCTGATCGAGGCCCGCGATCTTGACCAGGCGGTGCAACTTTCGAAGGGCTGCCCGATTTTTGAAGTTGATGGTGCAGTGGAAGTACGCCCAGTCATGAAGATGAACATGTGATGGATCCCAGCGACCATCTTTTCCGGCGCGAAGCGGGGCGCATGGTCGCCACGTTGACCCGCATCTTTGGAGTCCACAACCTCGCACTGGCAGAAGACGTCGTCCAGGACGCCTTCTGCCGGGCGCTTGAAGTGTGGAAATTCCGCGGTGTCCCGGAGAACCCCTCCGCGTGGCTCATGGCCACGGCAAAGAACCGCGCCCTCGATGTCCTGCGGCGTGAGCGCACCGCGCGCACCTTCGCGCCGGAGTTGGGGAGGCTGCTCGAAAGCGAATGGACACTCGCCCCCGTTGTCGAGGAGATGTTTGGCGCAAACGCAATCAAAGACGATCAGCTTCGGATGATGTTTTCCTGCTGCCATCCGCGGCTTCCGGAGGAAGCGCAGGTCGCGCTCGTGCTCCACATCTTGTGCGGCTTCAGCGTAAGCGAGATCGCAAGCGCGTTCGTCAGCTCCCACGCGGCCATCGAGAAGCGTATCTCGCGCGCCAAGAAAGTTCTGGCGGGATCGAAGCGCTTGTTCGACGTCACGGGTGCCGACGACTTCTCCGGACGCCTGCCGGCGGTCCAGCGCGCCCTCTACCTGCTCTTCAACGAAGGCTATCACGGCGCATCCCCTGAGTCGGCAGTGCGTGCCGACCTCTGCCAGGAAGCCATGCGCCTGACGGGCCTCTTGCTCGATTACCCGCTCGCGGCAATGCCGGCTACGTTTGCTCTTTCCGCGCTCATGTGTCTTCACGCCGCGCGCTCGCCAGCCCGCGTCGACAGGTGGGGCAACTTGACCGCGCTC
>DATNKA010000897.1:0-8489 GCA_035603655.1 Candidatus Acidiferrales bacterium
CCTTGGCGGTGGGGGGAAGTTCCGGCTGCACCCGCGACAAGGCAGCGTTTACATACTGCAGGGTCTGGAACATATCCAGATCCCAGCGGAAGTAAAGGTCCACTTCTGCCGAGCCGCGACTTGTGATTGAGCGCACAGTCAAGAGTCCGGGGACGCTGTTGACTGCTTCCTCGATGGGCCGGGTTACCGTCACCATCATCTGATCGATCGGCATTACGCCGTTGTCTACAGCGATCAGCACCCGCGGGAAATTGGTGGACGGGAATACCGACACGGGGATGGTGAAGGCCAGGTACCCGCCCAGAAGCGCCAGGGTGAGGATCAGAAAAATGACGGGCCGGGAGTGGCGCGCTACCCAGTGATCGGATTTCTTGTGATTCACGCGAAGACTCCGCGGGGGTTATTTCTCACCGGGACTTTCCTTTGGTTCCTTCGGAGTTTCCGCGGGAGCTTCCACTTTGATCTTTGTATTGTCGGGCAGCCCATACGCGCCAGTGGCGACGACTTTATCGTCCGCGGCAACGCCATCGAGGATTTGCACATCGTCGTCCTGACGGATACCCAGCTTCACCGCCTTTTGGTGAGCCCGGCCATCGCTGCCTGCGAGCATCACGGCGGAACTGCCATCCGCGGCAGTGATCACGGCGGCGGCGGGAACGACCAGGGCGTCCTTCATCGTCTTCGCGGTAAGAGAAAGCTGCGCGCTGGTCCCTGGCTTCAACTGCTTCTTCGGATTCTTGGCCTCCAGCCAGATCTCTACGGTGGTGCTGTTGGGGTCAAGGGCTGGGCTCACCACAGTGACTTTGCCCCCGACGGGCTCATCCAGCCCCGGAACGGCTATGGTTCCTTTGTCGCCAACCTTCAGCAAGGCGGCATCGGCCTGGGGAATGTGCGCTTTGGCGATGACGGAAGAGATATCCATCACGGTCACAATCGCGGTGCCTGCCGCCGCCATCTCCCCCGGGTACAACGGCCGGTCAGTCACCACGCCGTCAATCGGACTGCGAATCTCGGAGTAGCTGAGTTGTGCCGCCGCGCCGAGGTACTTGCCTTTGGCCGATTCCAGGTTCCCCTTTGCGGCTTTAAGTTCCTGCTGTTTTCCGATGGCCTGCAGCGTATCGAGGTGCCTCTTCGCAATCGAATACTGATTGCGCGCTTGCACGATTTCTACCCCTGACTGGTCCAGTTCTTTCCGTGGTAAAGCCCCTTGCTCAAAGAGTTGCTGCCGGCTTTGATAGACTTTTTCCTGCGCATCCAATGCTTGTTTGGATTGCTGCGCATCCGCTTCCGCTTTTTGTATTTCTTCCGGCAGGCTGGCCGCAGTCGTGGTTTCATACGCCGCTTGAGCCTGATCGAAGCTTCCCTTGTTCTCTTGTTCGGCGGCAGTCAGGTCGCGGTTTTCGAGAATCGCCAGCAGTTGGCCGCTGTGAACCCGGCCTCCACGCTGCACCAGAAATTTTTGCACGGGGGCACTGATCTTCGAGACGATCGCCGCTTGCTGTTTGGGAAACAGGATGGCCTCAGCTTTAATGGCATGCTGAATCGTCGTCTTCTCGACAGGAACGACCTGTACACTCACGGTCGGTTCTTTGTCCGCTTTGTCTGCGGAGCAGGCGACGGAAAACAGTAGGAGAATGGTGGTGGCGATCAAAGTGAACATCCGGAGCCCGCAAGAACTTCGCAGCGCTCGCGGCGGCTGGGGAATGGGTGCGACTGAGTTGAGCCTCATCTGGCTAAAAGCTCCCCGTGAGAGTTTGCAGATTGGCCAGCGCGACCCGGTAGCGGGCCTGGCCGTCATCAAAGGCATTCCGCGCCAGCGTGAGCGTATTCTGTGCGTCCACAATTTCAAGCACTGTCGATTCGCCGGCCTGATAGCGCAGATTGGTTAAACGCAAACTCTCCGCTGCCATTTCGGCGGAGCTCGATAAGGAATCCATTTCCGACCGCGCGGTGCTGGCTTCGTCATAGAACTGCTGCAGATGGCTGAGAAGGAGACGCTGTTCGTGGGTCAACTCGATCCGGGCTTGATCCCGGCGTAACTCCGCCTGCTTTAATTTGCTGCGATCCCCTCCCCAGTTGAAGATGGGAATCTGCAAACTCGCCACTGCCGAGTACCCCAGATTGCGCACGCCATCGGTACGAATGGCAAAATGGTTGGAATCAATGCCGTAGAAATAGTCAACGCTCAAGCTGGGCAGCAGTCCACCCCATGCGGCCGTGACCTGGTGATTGGCAACCGAGAAGGCCGCCAATGCTGCTCGCAGCTCGGGATTATTCTTCTTGCCCGCCACTTCCACGTCGGCGAATGCGGGCAACGGCTCCGGAGTCTGCAGGTCGTCGACCACGCTGAAATTCTGGTTCCAATCCGCAAAAATCAGAACCGCGAGATCCAGGCGGCTGTGTCCCATATCCAGTTGAGCCTCTTGCAGGTCGCGGCGCTGCTGTTGCGCTTGAATGTTGGCCTTCACCACGTCCGCATGCGCCACCTCTCCTCCATTTTCAAGTTTCTGGCTTATCTTCTGAAAGCGGTCGGCCTCGGTGGAAGCTCGCTGCGCCGTCGCATACTTGCGCTGCGCCACGACCAGCCCGTAGTAGGCCTGGGTGACCGTGACCACCAAGCCCCGCGTGGCAATCTCCGCCTTCGCCCGTGCCTGGGCCAACGCAGCCGAAGAACGTCGATAGTCTGCCATATTGCTGAGAGACACGCTCTGGTGCACGTTCCCCTGACTGATATATTCGTGCACTCCGTTATTCGCGACGAAACGGCCCGCAGGCTGGCCTGAGCCCTCGGTATAAATGAAAGAATTGTTGTAGCTCACGCTCGGCAGCAACCCCGCGCGGGACTGCACACGATCCTCTCGAGCCACCCCGAGATCGGTCAAAGCGGAATGAAACGAGGGATCATTCGCTCGCGCGCGCTCGAGCGCGTCTTGCAACGTGATGGTCAAGGGCGCTGAATTATCGGCAGAGTCGCCAACAATCCCGCTGGGATGCGTGATGGTAACTTCCGGGGACGACGTCTGTGCCAAAAGCGCAGGAGAAGCTAACAGCAATACCATAGCGAACAGAGCGCCCGCCCACTTATAACCATTTTGGGAAAGCACGATTTTCTTCCTCGCCGAATCTAGTCTCGCAATTCTCACATGTCACCTCGCGAGTAAGTAATTAGGTTTGCGAATGCATGGGGAACTCTGAAAACAAGAGTCTTATCTTCACACCGGAGGCCCGTGAAAGCTCCGTCGCGTTGCTCCCCAACAGAACTGGAAGGAATGCCCGGTCCGAGTATTGCCCGCCATTGCCTTCCTCCCTCCCTTCCCTAAACTGGGACGGTCAAATCTAGCACGCGTTTCCTGAACTTCTTCTGAAAGACTCGGACTTGTCCGTAAGTGCAAGTGCTCGCTGGTCTTACACGTGCGCCATCGCAGGCGAAGATTTGGCGAAACATGGGCAACGGAATTTGTAACAGACGCCGGTGGCAGAAGGAATTACGGCGATGGATCTCATTGGAGTTAAGGTGGACGCCCAGAGACCAGCCGGTGCTTGATTTGCACACGCTCTAATGCTCAACTGGCCGAAGGAAATCCACATCCCTGACTTGGTCTGGCAAGGGCTTACGAACCGTGAAATTGACAAAATGATTGGGACGACAGAGTAAGTAATCAAGAATCACTTGCGAGCTACATTCGACAAGCTGGGCGTATGGAGCCGGCTTGGGCCAGGCCATGGTATGTCGCGAGCTAGGGAGGAAAAGCTGGCTTGAAGATTCGGATCGTCCAGGCTGCTCACTGAACCGCTGCCGCGGCGAGCTGATACTGGTCGCGGGCACTCACCTTCAACCAAAGGCCGTACGCAGGGGAGAACTGCCGCAGGGGTCTCCTTGTTTCCACATGGGATTTCGAACGCCCACGGCACAGGTGTACGGACGAACATAGGGACGACAAGGGGCTCAGTTCTGCAAAAGGTTTACCTTTAATCGATCTCGTCCCAAACCCTGGCGCCGTAAGCTATTGAAAAAACATGGCGCGTTGACTTTCTCGGGCGGCAGACGAATTGCACAGGTGAATCGGGACTAAGCGAACTTGCGATATTAGCGGGTTCTCGGTTGCACGGCGCGAGGGCAATGGCATACAAAGAGATTTTCTGGATGGCTTGCGATTCTACGGAGCAACTGCGGGCGGAATATGGCCCCTTTCACACCCGTACGGAAGCTGAGGCCGAGGCCCACAAGCTGGGATTCAGCTATTTATTGCGTTATGAACACTTGCTCGACGAAAATGAGGAGATCCAGGAAGTTCGCTGCATCTTTCTAGAGTTGCCCGGCACGGGTGCCGCGAGCGCGACTCCTATCAGCTTGCACACTCGTTGCGCCGCCTGCGGCGCGTCGGCCACTCACGATAAGACCTGGCGAGCCGAAGTCTGGGCGGACATTCACGAGTTCGAACACTCCCGCCATCGCGTACGGCTTTTTGAGCACGCACGAGGCAAGGGCTTGAAGGAAATCGCGGGCTGGCGAGGATAGGTCCGGCGACGCTTATTTTGTCGCCCCTATACCGACGGCGACAGTTCGCTGGCTGCCGCCCGATCGACGAACCAGATCAGTTTGCCGTCGCTCGGCCGCACCATTTTGGAAGGATACTTCTCCCCGGGGCCTTTGCCTTCCAGAACCTCGTGGAGAACCGCCGCCTTGTCCGCCCCGCTCACCAGGAAAGCCACCTCCCGTGCCGCATTCAGAACAGGCAGGGTAAGGGTGATCCGGCTGGCATTGAGCTTCTCGACCCAGTTCGCGACCACCAGCCGCGACCTCTCCTCGAGCGCCGCCGTCTCCGGAAACAACGACGCCGTGTGCCCATCTGGTCCCAGGCCCAATAGGATCAGATCGAAGCCAGGAAATTGCCCCGGCGCGGTGGCAAAGAATTTCCTCAGAGTCTCGTCGTAAGCTTCCGCCGCCGCCGCCGCATCGGGTTTTTCAGCGGGGATGCGGAAGATATTTGCGGGCGGAACCGGAACCCTCGACAGTATGGCTTCTTCCGCCATGCGGTAGTTACTTTCCGGGTCCGTTGGCGGAACATGACGTTCGTCGCCCCAGAAAAAGAATATTTTCGCCCAGGGGAGGCTGGCGTTGGCCGCGATCAGGGTATAGAGGTTCTTCGGGGTCGAACCGCCAGAGAGCGCGATTGTGAAGCGACTGCGCTGCGCGATCGATGCGGTCGCAACGCGGACGACCTCCTCGGCCGCGGCCTGAAAAAGATCCTGCGGGGTGGTAACCCTGCGTACATCGACGGATGCGCTCACGACGCCCCCGCCAAGACGGTGTTACTCTTAGTGGCCGCGCATCGGGCGGCACCCAGCAACCCCGCCTTGTCATTCATAATGACTTGCACTGGAATGCTCTCCAGAACAGGGCGCAACCGGCCTTTCTCCAGGAAAGCATTCATAAATCCCGGCCCCGTAAGTTTAGGCAGAATCTTGGGTGAGATTCCGCCGCTGAGAAAAATCCCTCCCGTCGCCATTATTTTCAGAGCCAGGTTGCCCGCCTCCGCTCCATAGACCGATATCCAAAGATCCAGCGCAGCAGAAGCTAACGGATTGTTTCCCTCGAGAGCGGCGTGGGAAATGGTTGCGGCGGCGTTTCCGCCAGTGACTTGCGCGGCAAATCCGGCAGGTTCCTCGGCGCAGCCCTTGCTGCGCAGAAATTCGTAAACATTTACGAGGCCAGGTCCAGAGAGGATGCGTTCATAGCTGACGTGTCCGTAGCGATCTGCCAAGAACCGTAACAGATCGATCTGCAAATCGCCTTGCGGCGCGAAATCGGCGTGTCCGCCCTCGCAAGCAAAAACCTCGTGTTGACTTCCGTTCCAAAACAGTCCCGCTTCCCCCAGGCCGGTTCCCGGTGCAATGACCGCCTGATTACCAACTGCCTGGCTCAAGGAGTTAAGCGCGGTGAGATCCTGGGGATTCAGCTCTCCAATACCCCAAGCATTAGCTTCAAGATCGTTGATCAACAGGGTAGCCGGAAGTTGAATCTGTTTTGCTAAGCGGGACTGTTCGATGATCCACGGAAGATTTGAGGTCTCAACCCTCCCATGGTGCACTGGGCCTGCGATGCCGAAGCAGGCGACATCAGGACGGGCATCAGTTTTCTTAAGAAATTCCGAGACGATTTCTCCCAGTTCAGTGTATTCGCGGCTGGGAAATACGCGTTCGGAGATTAGACGCAGATTGCCATTCTGCGATTGAAAATAGGCCAGTCGAGCGTTGGTTCCCCCAATATCGCCGGCCAGAATCATTGCTCGAAGTTCCTCCAGCGCCGCCCATCGCGCTCCAAAAGTTCGTCGGCCTCTTTCGGTCCCCATGTGCCCGACGCATAATTCGGGAAGTTTCGAGGCGGTAGCGCTTTCCACAGATCCAATACTGGATTCACCACATTCCAGCCCGCCTCCACCATGTCCGCGCGCTGAAACAAAGTCTGATCGCCGATCATGCAATCATGCAGCAGCCGTTCGTAACCGGTGCTGGGCTGCTTTCCGAAGTATTGCTGATACTCGAAGTTCATGTCTACCGTTCCCAATCGCATGACCGGCCCGGGCACTTTGGCGGCAAATTGCAATGAAATGCCTTCTTCCGGTTGGATATGCAAAACCAGCTGGTTCGGCATGAGATGCTCCACAGAAGTATCCCGGAACAACACAAAGGGAGCGCGCCGGAACTGTATCACGATGTGGGTATTGCGCGCCGGCATGCGCTTGCCGGTGCGAAGATAGAACGGAACATCTGCCCAGCGCCAGTTGTCGATAAGCAGCTTCATAGCGACGTAGGTCTCAGTGCGGGAATCCGGGGCAACGTCGCTTTCTGAACGATATGCGGGAACGTGCTGACCACCGGAACTGCCTTCCCCATACTGCCCGCGCACCGACCGGCTGAGAACTTCCTCATCGCTGATAGGCTGGATAGCATGCAGAATTTTCGCCTGCTCGTCGCGCACGGCATTGGCGTCGAACGAGATCGGCGGCTCCATGGCGGTCAGGCTGATGAGCTGCATGATGTGGTTCGGAACCATGTCGCGCAGCGATCCCGCGTGGTCGAAATAGCTGCCGCGGCCTTCCACGCCAACGGTTTCGGCCACGGAAATCTGCACGTGATCGATGTAGCGCCGATTCCAGATAGGCTCAAAGATCCCGTTGGCGAAACGGAACGCCATAATATTTTGTACGGTCTCTTTACCCAGGTAGTGGTCGATGCGATAAATCTGTTTCTCATCGGCGACTTTGAGCAGTTGCTGATTGAGAGCTTTGGCCGACTCCAGGTCGTGGCCGAAAGGTTTTTCGATGATCACGCGGCGCCAGTGGTCGCTGCTTTGCTCCATGAGCCCGGTGGCCGCGAGCTTTTCAACAATGGGACCAAAATAACTCGGGGCGGTCGCCAGGTAATAGAAAACGTTTTGATGGGTTGAATGATCGCGATCGATTTGCGCGAGGCGGTCCTTGATCTTGGAATAAAGCGCGTCGTCCTTGAAATCGCCGGCAAAATAATAGAAGCGGCGCGAGAAGGTTTCCCAGAGGGAATCCTGAACGCACTCGCCGCAGTACTCTTTCACGTCGTCCAATATTCTCTTGCGAAAATCTTCGTCCGACATCTGCGTGCGGGCTACGCCCAGCACGGCGAATTCCTTCGAGAGTAAGTCGGCCCGGGCGAGGTTGTAGAGTGCCGGAATCAGCATGCGAGCCGTCAGATCGCCGGCCGCACCGAAAATTACCATCACACAAGGATCACCTTGTTTGCCGACACGCGGCGTGGCCGCAGTAGGTTTTTCCGCCAATTGAGCCATATATTGAGATCCTGAAATCTGCCGCGCCGTTATGCGGTCTTTTTAATCGTATTCGCAGCGCCGCCAGCGCCTTCGCTAGCTTCCACATGTCCACCGAACTTTTGCCGCATGGCCGAAAGCATCTTCTCGGCAAACGTATGTTGTTGTCGTGACCGGAAGCGGACGTACAATGCGGCGGTCAAGACTTCTGCCGGCACGGCTTCTTCGATCGCAGCTTGAATCGTCCACCGACCCTCGCCGGAATCCTGCACGAAGCCCTCGTAGTCAGAGAGGGTTGGATTTTCCGTAAGGGCCATGGCCGTAAGATCCAGCAGCCAGGAACTGACAACGCTGCCGCGCCGCCACACCTCCGCGATATCCGGCAAATTCAGATCGTAACGGATATCCTGCGGCAACTCCTTGCTGATTGCATTCTTGAAGATGTCGAAGCCCTCGGCGTACGCCTGCATGAGGCCGTATTCAATCCCATTGTGCACCATTTTCACAAAGTGTCCGGAACCCGAGGGACCGCAGTGAACGTATCCTTCCTCCGCCGTGCCGCCAAGTTTTTCCCTCCCCGGAGTTCGCGGAATATCACCCTTCCCCGGGGCCAGCGTCTTGAAAATGGGATCGAGCTGCTGGACGGCCTGGTTCGGTCCGCCGATCATCATGCAGTAACCACGAT
>DATNKA010000898.1:0-2609 GCA_035603655.1 Candidatus Acidiferrales bacterium
ACCACTCGTCCAAGAAACCCTGACGGACTGCGCCGTCCCTTGTGATATCCTCCCGCGTAACTCAGCACGCGCTGGCGAAGCGTCAGCCACTCGGGAGCCGATCTTGCTTTCCTTGATCGAACATCCTTGGCTATTGTTCCCGGTCTTGCTCGTTGGCTTGATGCTAGTGGTAGAGGCCGGACTACGGCTCCGATACGCGTCGCCTGGAATGGACGAAGAGCGCCAGTCACTCATCAAATCAGCGCGCAATAGCCTAACCTGCTGAGTCTTCTGCTCGGTTTCAGCCTTCCGATGGCCCTTTCGCACTATGAGCAGCGCAGGCAACTGGTGACTGATGAGGCGAATGCAATCGTGACGGTCGACCAGCGCGCTCAGATGTTGCCGGAGCCATTTCGCAGCGAGCTCCTCCAGTTAGTGCGGCGGTACGTCGATGCGCGCATCGAATTTGCCAAAGGCGACTTAAACGGGCGCTCACTGCTAGCAGCCATTGATCATTCCAAATATCTGCAGAATGAAATGCTGCAGCAAACCGTGATGCTCATTCAACAAAACCCTAATGTTGTCACACCGATATTTACGCAGGCCGTCGGCGAGTTGGGTGGCTTGATCGAGCAGAGGTTGGCAGCAGCGGAAAAGCGCATACCCGGTGCGATCTGGCTGGTGCTCATTTTGATATCCGTGTTGACCTGCTTCGTCGTCGGATACAGCATGCGACGCAGGCTGTTGCTGGCCATGTTCGTAGTCTCGTTTCGGTCGCCATTGTTTTGGCGTTGGTCTCCGAGCTAGACAGCCCACGTAGCGGATTCGTACACGCTGAGTAACTGAGCATGGCGAGGCTGCAACTGGATCTAAAATGGAAATAAGTCCGGCTCGATAGAAGGATTTCGGTTTGATTCCCTTTGACGATGCGGCGAAGTTCCGCTAGAGAAGTTAACGCGAATACGTAATCTGGGTTCGTCCTGAGTCACGGACCACTCGAAAGTTATGCCCAGGATGGACTCTCAGCGACTCTGGCCGGAAGTCGGCTTCGGGTAGATCTCCATTAATCTCCTCCAGCCCGTTTCTCGAGCGCGTACCTTTCCACCTGTGTGCGGGACCTGGCATGGCGATGCCATAGGAATCATTTCCTGTGTCCGCTAAGAAGTAAGCACCGAGGAGGAAAGCTGCGAGGTTTCTAAACGTGTAACAGAAATTCTGGATTGTCAGGCAGTCTGCATTTAAATTTCATCGGCTTGAAGCTGGCATCGAACTTCAGAATAAAGTTTTCTGTGCGGCTCGCAATGTAACAATGGCCTGAGCTGGTGAACGCCATTCCGCCACAGTTCTTGATTTGCAGGCCATGGATTGCCGACAGCGTGAAATCGCCTGCCGGTTTCGAGAGCTTCGCGGTGAGCACTTCGTTCCCGCCACTGACGTACAAGCTGCCGTTGTCCACCACCAGGTGCACCGGCTCGTTCACTCGATTGCTCTGTCCCAGAAATCTCCCGTTCTTGTCGTAAACCTTGATGCGGCAAGCCGGCTGGTCGACAACATAGAGGGCATCGTTCGCCCACACCACGCCCCGAACGGAATGCTTCTTTTCTCCTTCACCGGAGTACTCCAGCCCGGCCGGAACCGACACGGGCGTGGTCGAAGAGGTGAGGTTGCCAACGCTCGACGCCACAAAGGTACCCGGCAGGAACTTCCCCTGCGCGGGAAGCGCCGCAGCCAGGGGGGCGGGCGTGCCAATCCTACCGTCCGCCGAAACCGCCAAGCGTGTGACCACGTTTGTATCTTGGCTCGATAGGTAGCAGTACCCCGCGCCGTCAAATGTGAAGTCAAACGGATGCATAACGCTCGTGCAGGTTTCCGGTGACACGAACTTGCCGACAAACCGATAACTCGTGGCCGACCCTTGATAACAAAGCACGCTATTTTGTGTTTGGTTGGCATTGACGACATACAGATAGTTTCCAAAGTGGCGGATGCCACGCAGTTCATCCAGTATCACACCCTCTGCGTCTTCAAGCACGGAGGGTGTAGTGTTGTTGCCGTCTTTGTCATAGGCATGCACGTTGTTGTTGAGTGGTTTTTTCCCGGACTTGCCGCCATGAAGGGTAACGAAAAGCATAACGATTGCTCCCGGCAGGAGTCTGCCATCAGAGATTCTAGCTCGGATCCCGCGATGAGCGATCTCGATTGCGCGTAGACCTCTTCGCAGGTTTGGTAGATAGTGCGCCTCATGGCATGAAACGTTTCGTCGCGGCCCACCACTATTACAACAATAGTGGGTGGTCTTCCGGCCGAGTTCAGGTCGAGCCGAGAGTTTACCTGGTCAACCGAAAACGTAGCCCGCTTGATAGAATCGCAAGCGCGGGGTAGCGTCCCCGATAACAGACCGCGGAGCCTTTCGCGCAACACAACAAGGAGGAGCCCCATGAATCCCAGTTTCGCATCCTCTTCAACCTTACGCACTCCAGAATCAGCCGCACATAATAAGCATTCTCACTTACGAGCAAACAGTCGTAATGCCCGGCTGGGCAGTTCTCGCGGAAGGTTGGTTTCGTTTTCGGGTAGCGCGATGGTATGGCGGATTCCGCTTTTCGTTCTGATCTTGGGGGGAGCTCTGG
>DATNKA010000899.1:0-13384 GCA_035603655.1 Candidatus Acidiferrales bacterium
CTGGCGCGCCTCCAGCCGCAGTCGGCTTCCGTGGCACTCCGAACAAGTCGAATATCCGCGATAGCGGCTCAGAAACACGCGGATGTGCAACTTGTATTTCTTCCGCTCCAGATACTGGAAGAAGCCGCGCACCCCCAGGAAATCGCCTTCTCCATTCAGAATAAATTCCTGCTGATCCGCATCCAGCTCGGCCCAAGGCACATCGAGCGGGATCTCAGACTGTTTCGCGAAGCGCTTCATCTCCGCAAATACCGGACGATATTTCGGCTTGTTCCACGGATCGATCGCACCTTCCCCCAGCGTTTTCGTCTTGTCCGGAATTACCAGGTCGAGATCGAAGTCAATCGTGTTTCCAAAGCCCTGGCACCGGGGGCACGCGCCGTAGGGATTGTTAAACGAAAACAACCGCGGTTCCGGCTCCTCGTACCGCAGGTTGCAGTGCTTGCATTCGAAACGCTGGGAAAAACGCAGCTGCGCCGATTCCCTAGCATTTGCCGGCAAATCAAAGATCACTTCGCCAGACTCGCGATAAGCCGTCTCCACCGCATCCACAATGCGCGAGCGTGCTTCCGCGGAAACCGTGAGCCGGTCCACCAGCATGAACACCGGTTGGTCGAAGTTAATGTCCAGCAAGGATTCGGGCGTGGAAAACTCGAACACCTGTCCCGCTTGATACAACCGATTGAATCCTGCCTTGCGCAAATCGAACAGCCGAGTCTTCAACTGCTCGGTCAAACCCGACGCCCTAGCAGTGCTTTTCTTACTACCCTTGCGCGCGCGTAGAACCTTCTTGGCGGGCTCCTGCGGAGCGGCCGCCACCGCCTGCAACGGAAAAACCACTTGCACTCGCGTCTCCGGATCGAGCCCCAGAATCGCATCCGCAATCTCATCGACCGTATCTTTCTTCACCTCGCGGCCGCAATTCACGCAATAGGTCCGGCCGATGCGCGCAAACAGCAAGCGCAGATAATCATAGATTTCCGTAGCCGTAGCCACGGTCGACCTGGGATTGCGGGTCGTGTTCTTCTGCCGGATGGCCACCGCCGGCGCAATTCCGTCGATGGAGTCCGCATCCGGCTTCTCGATGCGCTCTAGAAACTGCCGCGCATAGGCCGAAAGCGACTCCACATACCGTCGCTGGCCTTCCGCATAAATTGTGTCGAAGGCGAGGGAAGACTTGCCTGACCCGGAAACTCCTGTCACAACCGTCAAAGCGTTGTGCGCAACCTCAAAATCAATATTCTTGAGGTTGTGAACCCGCGCTCCGTGTACGACGATACTGTTTTCCGTGGATATCAGATCAGACATCGAGTGAGCCTAAAGCCGCTAGCGAACGTGGTTCACGCCGGGAACCGCCCCCAGCAGCCTCAGCCAGCACTGCCGAATCCTTCATTATAAAGCAGAGTTTTTAGTTCGTACGCGCGCGAACTCAGGCGCAAAGGAATGAGTCCGACCAAACCTCAGGGAGAGCACCCGTCGTCGACGTAACAGATCAACGCCGCGTGGGGCTCCGAACTCGGCGGCAGGCTACGGCGTTCGAGGTTGTGGCCTACGTCACAACCTCAATGCTCTCCACCTGAATGGTGTTACTGTTCATGTCCAGCTTGCCCGTAACTTTCACACGTTTGCCCACATACTGTTTCGCTTTCGCCGCATCATTGAGCTTGTAAATAACCTTCGTCACCAGGTCTTTCAGTACCAGTTCGCCATTTTCCTTCACTATAACTCCGCTGAAGGACTTAGCTTCCTGGGTGGTGGTATCGCCAGAAGCTGGCATTTGAGCTTCGTTTCGTTGTTGAGGCGGAGCCGCTGTCGAGTCAGAATTTTGTGGCGCGGTTGCACTCCGATCTTGGTCGGACGGTTGCGCACCAGGTTGCTGCCCACGCGCCGCCAATCCAAGCGCAAGCGTCAGCACCGTCAGGGCGGTCGCGAACGAGAAATGCGCAAGAAACCTTTTCATTGCCCACCTCCGAGATTCCAAGTCGTCGAAATTTCCCTGCAAGGGGCTTGCCAAGGGACAGGGTCGGTTAGTCGTTGTAAACAAAGCGCTTCTTCAAGATGCCCGCCCGCCGACCATGAAAATTACGCTGGCACAGCCGCATCTGTTGCCGGTTCGGGCCCAATCTTTCGGCCGGAGTGCGACCCCTGAGTGATGTCGCCCTCCCGCCGTCCTGAACATCCCTGGCCCCACGGCCCGAAATAGCGCAATCGGAAGGTCATCCCTCAACGCATTAATATTTCTTTAACAATCTGAAAAAAAGGCGCCAGCCTACATGATTTACCCGAGTTTAAATTGCTGCGCCGAGGTTTAACTTTTGACTTGTTTCGGAAGTAGGGATGGTCGCCGACTGTTCCGTCATTCAGTGTAGTTAATTCTCATAAAGCGCCTAAACGTTTTCCCGCAATTGTCAGAGTGAGTAAGGGTTCGGCAAACAGAAATGTTCGCCCGTGTGGAGATAAGACTATGGCACTAAACACAGCCGCCGCCTACGGAATGTACTCGCAGGATGTCGCCCTGAACGACGTTGTCCACACGCTCAATCAGGCTGGGTTCGAGAACGAAGATATTTGCATGATGCTGTCGCCCACGCATCCTATATCTGCTTTGGTCCGCGATGCCAGCCTCTTCAATTCCGAATGCGAATCAACTGCGGTCACCGCTGGCTTGATTGGATGGCTCTCGGGTTTCGGCGCCGTGCTGATTCCGACCGTTGGCTTCTTCATCAAATCGCAGGCTTTCTTCCACGCGCTGATTTCGCGCGAAGCCCCCGCTCTCTGTGGAAACGCCAGAACTCTGGTAGGACTCGGCTTTTCGGACGACGAAGCCGATCGCTTCGAGAATCAGCTTCGCAGCTTGGGCGTGCTGGTTTACGTCTCTTGCTCAGAGAGTGCCAAAACCATGTGGGCCTGCGAAGTGCTGCGCCACACGGGTGCCCGCGAGGCTGCAATCTTGGAAGAGAGAATGAATCAGGCCGCCACCGCCGCAGCCTGAAATAACTTTGACTGTGTGGGACGGACGCTCCTGTCCGTTGCCTTTGACGGACCCCGCTCGAAGCGCAGTAGCAGCCGACTGATTAATCTACGCCCCGGTCCTGTTCCTCATCCCGCCGCTTCCCGTAGCGGAAGGCCAACCCCACGCCGAATACCATAATCCCTATCGGGGGCACCAGCATCACCAGAATCGCCCGGTTCAACGCCCGCTGCCCCTCCTTGGGCGTACTCCTCGCCACGGCATTGCACATCGCGCAGCCCTGCCCCAGCGCAGGCACGCTGAACAATCCTAGGATTCCGAGCAACGTCACAACCCGAACTTTGTTACGAAGAAAGTTCATCACGCGATCCTGATCTCTACCGAACACCCAAATGCAAAACGCGCCCCGCATCTGGAAAGAAAAACAAGTACATAATCACGAAGCAGCCACTCACCGCGATCACCAGCAACCAGCGCATCAGCGCCTTCTCGAACTTCAAATGCATGAAGTAGCCGATAATCAATGCCGATTTAATCACCGACAGCACCAGCAGCACTTCCAGCATCCGCGTCGGTTCAAAGACCTGCCGGTAACCCAGCCAGACTTCAATTCCAGTCAGAACCAGCAATGCTCCCCAAACCCAGAAGTACTGCCCCTTGCTATCGTCATGCTTCGCCACATCGTGCATCGCGTTCCCCCAACCGATGTTGTTATCCGACCACCGACGGTGTCATCCTGAGCGCGCTTTTTGCGAGAGACCTGTGCAACACCCCCGCCCCAACCCGCCTCCGGGTTTCCGCCACTGCAACCGCACTAAACCTTCGTCGACATCAAATACACCAACGGGAAAATAAACATCCACACCAGATCCACAAAGTGCCAATACAAACCCGACACTTCCACATCATGGGCGTCGTAATCTTTCGGCTTCAAGAAAATAATGATGCCCGCAACAATCAGCCCAATCAGCAGCGCATGCACGCCGTAATGAAAGACATTGTCCGCCGGAATCAGAAAGTATCCCGCCAGCCACAGCACTCCCAGAATCGGCAAAAACCATTTCCGCAGCGCTACCACGCCGAGATAGATCACGCCAATCGTCACATGCAGCATGTGCATCGCAGTGAGCCCGAAAAATGTTGCCGCAAACTGGGGCACGCCCGTCGAAATCTTCGCGAAGTCGCCCTCAGCCTGCCCCGCCGGCTTCGGAAATCCCGGCAACGTCAAACCCTCGTGGATTAACTTTGTCCACTCCATGCCGTGCAGCACGATGAATGCCGTGCCGAACGCCATCGTCGCCAGCAGCCAGTTCCGCGTCCACGCCCGGTCATGCCTCTGCGCCGCGAATACCGCCATCACCATCGTCAGCGAGCTCGACAGCAGACACGCCGTCATCACCGTCGCGTTGATGATGCTGTCCTTGCCGAACGGCGTAGGCCACACGGTGTAAATGCGGTTGTAGCTGAAGGCGAACAACAGTGCCCCGAAGGTCAGCGAGTCGGATGCCAGAAACAGCCACATGCCAACCTTCTTCGAATACGCCCCGAACAGCGGAGCCTCGTACTCGCCTGCGACCCCGTGCACCGCAGCCGCTTCATGTTGCAGCGTGGCGTCAGCCATTCCCCAGGTTCCCCTTTCGTTATCGCGCGAAGGCTAAAAGAGCAAAAACATAAATCCACAGCACAGCCATGAAATGCCAGTACCAGGCGGTAACATCCACGACAATGCGCCGACCCTCAACCGGCCGGTGCAGCAGGGAAGTCACCGACGCCCACATCAGCGCAATGATTCCACCTGCCAGATGCACCGCATGCGCCGCCGTCAGTAAATACACAAACGAACTATTCGGATTCGTGTCCACGAAGAATCCGCGCGCCTTCAATTCCCCCCAAGCCAGCCACTGGCCTACCAGAAATCCAAAGCCAAGTAGCACTGTCACACCCAGCCAGGGAAAACTTTTTTCTTCGCCCAGCGAAATCCCGGGCATCGATTGCAGCGGAGCCAGCGCCGCCCGCCGCTTAATATCCCGGCGCGCAAACTCCATCGTCAAGCTGCTGACCAGCAGCAACGCCGTATTGATAGCCAGCAACAACCACGGCAACTGCACCTGGCCCCAATCGCGAACATAAGAGTTCGTCGCGCCGTCGAAAGTGGGCAGACCCTGCCGCACAACATAAGCGCTGGTCAGCGAAATGAAAACCATGCTGACCGTCGCGATGCCGCAGATCAGCCCGAGCCGTGCTCTGCGCAACCTCGCCCCATAATTTGGAAGGTTTGAACCAGACGAACTATCGCCACCATCACCACCATTCGGCGGCGCCGGTACATTCCCGCCCCGCCCCAAACGGTTCACCGGAGTGCTTGGACTATAGGTTGCCATAATTACTTCTGATGCTTTCGTGCGTCGCCATAGTTAACAAAAATAGTTCGCCACGATAGTAACCAAGATTTTAGTGGCGCAACGCTCCAGCGCTGCGGTAAGTCTCGCTTCCTCAACTGCGCTTAGCCCCTGAGGTTCCTAAATCTTCAGTGCGTCGGCGTCGTTGCCGGATCCGTCTGCATCACGTAGTCCCGCGCCGCGCCCGGAACCCCATACTCATACGGCCCATGATTCACCACCGGAGTCACTCCGCCAAAATTATCGTGCGGCGGAGGCGTCGCAGTAGTCCATTCCAGCGTCGTCGCCTCCCACGGATTGTCGCTCGCCTTCGGCCCCTTGAACATGCTCCAGAAAAGATTGATCACAAAAATAAACTGTGCCGCAATCGTGATGATCGCTGCGTAGGTCATGAACTCGTGAATCGGCATCAGCTTCTGCAGGTACGCCACTTCCGTGTATTGGGAATAGCGCCGCGTTCCACCGGCCACGCCCAGGTAGTGCATCGGCATGAAGATCGCGTAGGTTCCCGCTAGCGTCAAGAAGAAGTGCACTCGTCCCCATGTCTCATTCATCATCCGTCCAAACATCTTCGGGAACCAGTAATAAGTCGCCGCAAACATTCCAAAGATCGCCGCCACGCCCATGATCAAGTGGAAGTGTCCGACCACAAAATAGGTATCGTGCAGCTGAATATCGAGCACCGGCTGCGCCAGAAACGGACCACTCAATCCACCCGAGACGAAAAGCGAAACGAAGCCAATGGCGTATAGCATCGGCGTATGGAACCGAATGTGCCCCTTCCACATCGTGCCCAGCCAGTTAAAAGTCTTGATCGCCGAAGGGACGCCAATACACATCGTCAGTATGGAAAACGCAAATGCCGAATACGGGCTCATGCCGCTCATGAACATGTGGTGGCCCCACACCATGAACCCCAAGAAACCGATGGAGAGCATGGCGTAAACCATGGCCTTGTAGCCAAAGATCGGCTTGCGCGAGAAGGTGGAGAGAACCTGTGAGGTCACGCCCATGCCCGGCAGAATCGCAATATAAACCTCGGGATGCCCGAAGAACCAGAACAGATGCTGCCACAGCAGCGGCGACCCGCCCTTGTGACCCATGATCTGCCCGTTCACCACCACCAGCGGCACATAAAAACTCGTGCCCAGATTGCGATCCATCAGAAGCAAAATTCCCGCCGAGAGTAATACCCCGAAGGCCAGCAGTCCAAGGATCGCGGTAATGAACCACGACCAAACTGTCAGCGGCATGCGCATCAACGTCATGCCCTTGGCGCGCAGATCGAGCGTAGTCGTAATAAAATTTAGCGCTCCCATCAACGATGCAATGCAAAAAATCGCAATGCTCGTGATCCACAAATCCGCTCCGAGTTGTTCTCCCGGCCCCGCCGACGGCAGAGCACTCAGAGGCGCATACCCCGTCCAGCCGTGCAGTGGTGCACCACCCGTAACAAAAAAAGCTGCAAGGATGGTCACGAACGCCACAAACGTCGTCCAGAACGAAAGCATGTTCAGGACCGGAAACGCCATATCCGGCGCGCCAATCTGAATTGGCAGAAAATAATTCCCGAACCCACCCTGCGGCGCCGTGGTCAGCACGAAGAACACCATGATGGTTCCGTGCATGGTGAGCAGGCTGAGGTAAGTCTCCGGCTTGATCTCGCCCACGAGCGGCAGATTCGCGCCCGGCCACAATAAGTGAATCCTCATCAGCAGCGACAGGAACATCCCTACCCACACCGCCGTGAGCGCCAAAAAGAAGTACTGAATACCAATGACTTTGTGATCCAGGCTGAAAATATATTTTCGGATGAAGCCCTGAGGAGCCGCGTGCGCATGAACCGCAACCGGGGTCGCCATGTTATTGTTTCTCCGCCTCCCGTGCCGCCAGCCACTTATCAAAATCCTCCTGGCTGACCACGTGTACCATCCCGTGCATTTTGTAATGTCCTAGGCCGCACAATTCGGCGCAGGCGATTTCGTACTCGCCAATCGCCGTTGGCTTGAAGTGCATGTGAATGTTCAATCCCGGAACCGTGTCCTGCTTAAAGCGCAGCGAGGGCACAAAGAAGCTGTGGATCACATCCACCGCGCGCAAACTCACGTCGACCTCACGGTCAACCGGCAAATACATCGTGCCCGTGACCACATCATCCTTTGCCGCCGGGTCGGAAGTGTTCAGCCCCACAGCCGCCTCGCCTCCAGCCGAGGGATCCATCAGCTTCGGACTCGTCGCTCCATACTTTCCATCCGGCCCCGGATAGCGGAAGTACCACGCAAACTGCATCCCCGTGACTTCAACCTGCACCGCCCCTGGCCCCGCCAGATCAAAGCGCTGGCTCGCCCAAACCGTACTGCCCATCAGATTTAATCCGACAAACAACACAGTGGTTAGCACTGTCCAGATGATTTCCAGTCTTGTATTGCCGTGCGAATACACCACCGGCGGGGACGTAGGTTGTTCCCGGTATCTCCACACGATGTAACCCAGAGAGAGTTGCGCCGCCAGAAAAACAATTCCCATCAGTACAAAAGTGAGGGCAAGCTGTCCGTCAATAAATTTCGCGGCGTCGGCCGCACCCACGGGCAGCCACCATGTTTTGGCGGCAAAAAAGTACGTGCTGACTAAAGTTATCAGCCAGATCAGACCCATTAACGCGAGGCCCATTCCCCAGTCCTCCCGGACGTCGAACGATTTCCCCACGGCGGTTGCCGCGCCTTACAGCGCAAAGCAACAGTCGGCGCCGAGTTTATCACAGCTGCTTACGAAAAAACCAAGCGACTTGCGCGAGCAAGAACAAAATCGCAAACAATTTTCGGCCCGTCTTACCCTCTGCGCCTCAGTGCCTCTGTTGGGTTAAAGATTTTTCCTGCGCCGCAAAGTGGACTCTACTTCTCGCTCCACTCCGGTACTCTACCCGGAGTCCAAGGCGCCCCCGCAGCCTCCATATCTTTCTCCAGCTTGGCTAAATCAACCTCAACCAAAATTCGAAGTTTCCCGAGTTGCTCACCAAACTCAGCCGCTGCAATGTTGTAATCCTCGACATGACTCGCTGTCGGCCTGGCCAGCGAGAACCTTTCGCCCTCCATGATGGCCTCGATCCGATCGTTAATCGACGACGCCACCGGCTCATTCCGCTTCTGCATTTCCTTATCCCCGCTCAGCACCCGTAGGATCAACCGATTGCTCTGTTCGATCAGATCAGCCTCCGCATCCAATTGCTTCTCAGCCGCGGGAGTTTCATGCAGCGCTTGGCGAATCGACTTCAGCCGTCCCTCCACGTCATGAGCCGTATGCGTCGCGCCCGAAACCGCCCGGTAAAGCCGGGCTACCTTGCGATGAAATTCCTCCCTCGCCGCAAGGTCGGTCGCATTCATCGAACCCTGGCCGTCGCTCACCACCTTGAAATTCTGCACCGCACCTAATTCTGTTACTGCTCCACCCACATTCTGAAAACAGCGCACCGAGTACGACCCCGGCAGCACCAACGTTCCCCGCGATGAAGCCGGCGGAAAATCCTCTTCGTCGTCGGAATGCTCGCGCAGCGAAACTACCGGATACCGCAGATCCCACGCCGCCCGCTGAAATCCCGACTCAATGCTCCCCTCCACTCGCCGGATCGCCGCACCCGATTCGTCGTACACCACAAAATAAACCTCAGGCTTCTGCTCTTCCGCCTCCGCCCGCAACTCATCATTGGTCGGATAAGGCAGCGTCTGGTTTTTCTTCGCCGCATCTTTCTCCGCTTCCTGGCGTTTCTCCTTTTTTGTCTTCAACTTCTCCTTCAGGTAGACGGTAAACACCGCCCCATACGCAGGATTATCCGCGGTATAAAACGACTCTCCCTGAAACCCTTTCTTCGGACCTCCCAGCGGATGCCGCTCGATATACAACAACGCATCCTTCACCGGAAACCCGGCCGCTGCCTGCTCCAAAGATTCTGGCTTGATCTGCCGGAGTGCCGAAATATCGTCGAGCACGTAGAATCCGCGCCCAAACGTAGCGATCACCAGATCTCCCTCCCGTGCCTGCAGGACCATGTCACGCACTGCAATCGTCGGCAGCCCGCCTTTGAGCTGTACCCAGTGCGCTCCGCCGTCGACGGTGAAGAACGCGCCAAACTCAGTCCCCGCAAAGAGCAGATTCGCATTCACCGTATCTTCCACAAACGCCAGCACCGGACCATTCTCCGGCAGATTTCCCGCAATCGATGTCCACGTCCTACCCGCATCCCTCGAGCGCAGCAGATAGGGTTTGAAATCCTCATTCTTATGATTGTCAAAGGCCGCATAAACCACATTTGCATCGTGTGACGAAGCCGCCAACCGGCTCACATAAGTCATATCCGGAACACTCGTAAACTTGTCGTACTTCGTCCAACTCAGCCCGCCATCGGCCGTGACTTGAATCAGACCGTCATCCGTTCCCACAAAAATCAGTCCTTCTTTTTTAGGCGACTCGGCCAAGGCCACGATATTTCCATAGAACGATGTCGACGCATTCTTCGCCACCGCATCTGCATCCCACACCTTCCCCATCACCGGTAATTTATTGCGATCAACCTGCCGCGTCAGGTCGCCGCTGATGGCCTTCCACGCATCGCCGCGATCATCACTGCGAAATAATTTATTCGCCGCAAAGTACAACCGCGTATGCGAGTGCGGACTGATAATCACCGGCGAATCCCAATTCCACCGTAGCGGAGGCTCTCCCTTTCCCTCCTGCGGCTGCAAAACCAGTTCCTGCCCAGTCGGCTTGTCGTAGCGCACCAGCACGCCATATTGCGACTCCGAATAAATCGTGTTCGCGTCCACCGGATCCACCACCGACCGGAATCCATCTCCGCCCGTGGTCACGAACCAATCGGAATTCATAATCCCGTTGACGTTGCGCGTGCGCGCCGGCCCGCACCAGGAATAATTATCTTGCGTGCCGCCGCATGCGTTATAGAAGGGAAGCGCGTTGTCCACCGCCACATCGTAAAACTGCACCGTCGGCAGATTGGCCTTGAACTCCCAATTCCTCGCGTCATCCCAGGTCTCATACATCCCCCCGTCTGACCCCAGCAGCCAATGCTTCGTATCGTCCGGATCGATCCAGATCGCGTGATTGTCTCCGTGATGATTCGTTTCCTCCACCTTATGCAAAGTTTTCCCACCATCCAGCGATTCCCGCAAGCTCACGTTCATCACAAAGATCCGATCCACATTCTTCGGATCGCTAACCACGCGTGCGTAATACATCGCCCCAACATCGAATTCATTCCGCCGCTCCCATGTCGCTCCGCGATCATTCGACCGAAAAATTCCGCCCTTGCCATCGCTCGCCTCGATCGTGGCATAGACCACATTCGGATCCGCCGCCGAGACTGCCAGGCCAATCCGTCCCATATCTACCGTCGGCAGCCCGGATTTCACTTTGTTCCAGGTCGCACCTGCGTCGGTCGATTTGTAAATCGCACTCTCCGGCCCACCATCGATCAGCGTGAACACATGCCGCCGCCTCTGATAAGCCGCCGCATAAACAATGTCCGGATTCGACGGATCAATCGCCACATCCACCACACCCGTGTTCTCGCTGATGGTTAGCACCGCCTTCCAGTTCTTTCCACCGTCCGTACTTTTATAAAGCCCGCGATCGCCGCCCGGCCCCCACAGCGGCCCCTCCGCCGCCACATAAACCACTTTCGAATCCCGCGGATCAACCACCACCCTCCCGATGTGCTCCGACTTCCTCAATCCTAAGTTCTGCCAGTCCTTCCCCCCATCATCGGACCGATAAATTCCATCGCCATAAGAAGCGCTGCGCTGCGAGTTACTCTCACCTGCTCCTACCCACACGACTGAAGGGTCATTCGGATCAAGCGTTACCCACCCAATCGAATACGATCCTTCCTTATCAAACAGCGGAGTCCACGTCGTCCCATCGTTAACCGTCTTCCATACCCCGCCCGACGCCACGCCCACGTAATACTCAAACTTATTCTTGGGATTCACCGCAATCGACATCACCCGCCCCGAAGCCACTGCCGGCCCAATCGACCGAAACTTCAGCCCGGAAAAAGTCTCAGCATTCATCCCGCCGCCCTTCTTCTCCTCCTTAGGCGTCTCGGTTTTCTCCGCCTGTTTCCGATCCTTCTCAGGATTCTTCTTCGCTGCAGGCGCAGGCACCGCCGTTTTGTCGGCATCCTGCGCAAAAGCAGCCGAGCCGATCAGCAGAAAAGCAAAGACCAAGCTAAGGCAGACGGTGATGAGGCGGCGGATATCGGCTGTGCTGAAAAAATGCCTTTGGATAGCGCAGCGCTTCAGCGCTGCGATCAAAGCATCCCTGCTAAAACGGGCTTTTGCCCCTGAGGTACCCCGGGTACCGCTCGTACAAGTCCGTGGATTCAATTTCACGAGAGCTCCAGTCCAAAGTCTTTCAAAACCGATATGTATACAGGATTTGAACCAAACTAAGGAAGACTAAACTTTGAAGACAAGCCAAAGAAATCGGCTGGCAGGTCTGAAAGACCGCCAGCCGATCGCAATCAACTAACCAAATCAACCACCTACACAAATTAAACACTAAGGTGTCGGCGCAGCTCCTCCTGCGGGTGTGCAGTCAACCGCTGGGGGTGCGGCCTGCAGCACGGGCGTATTGAGCGAAGGCGAGTTGGTGAAATCAAACAAGTCTTCCAGAGTGTTCGAGAACTGATCCCGCTTGGTCAGGTGCAACGGCTGGCCATTTGGATTCAGGAAGCGCTTCTCAATCAAAGCCAGCAGCGACGTGTGTGAGCCGACCGTGTGAGAAACGTACGCGGGTTTGGAGAACGGAGAAATGGCCATCATCGGCACGCGGACCCCGAGTTGGTTGTAATTGGCGCACCGAGCCGGGAATGGACCAGTAGGATTCGCCGTCAACTCAGGGCAGAGCGCTTCCGCGTCGTTTACCGAAGTATCGGTTGCGCTGAGCAGGTTCGACGAGCATTCTGCGCCCCCGCCAGGTTGAAGGCTGGCAGGAACGTTCGAGAGATCTTCGCACTGTCCGGGATTAATGCCATCCGGGTTCCGCGCACCGTGTTGCGGGGCAATTGGAGGATGAGCATGGTCATAGTATCCGCCATGCTCGTCATAAGTGATGAAAATGATCGAGTCCTTCCAGAACGGACCGTTGCGGACCGCATTTATGACCTTCGAAACATAGGCCTGGCCGCGCTGAATATCGGTTGGCGGGTGCTCATCGTTTTCCGACGCGATTCCAAAAAGACCGAAGTTGGGATCGACAAAGGAAACTGACGGTAATGGGCCGGCTCCGGGAACTCCCACGGCCTGCGCTAGGAATACCGGCAAGGGAAGAAAGTGAGGGTCAACGCCGGTTGCGCCGAACTCTCGGAAGCTGGCACCCTGGGGTGCATCCTGGAAGTAGTCCGCCCAGGTGACGCCATTCTGATCGAGCAAATCGAAGATCGTGCCCGTGATGGGCTTGTATCCTCCCGCCGGGGGGAAGGTGTCCGACGTAGTCAAGTGCCCGAACGAGGTAGCCGCCATAAAGTACGAGCGGTTCGGAAAAGTTGGCCCTAAGACCGGAGCGAAATAGCGGTCGCTGATCGCAAACTTCCCCGCGAGATCGTAGTAAAAGGGAAGGTCGGTCTGGTTGTAGAACCCTATCGTTTCGTCTTCGGTTGCGCTTTCTCCTGTGTCAATCTGTTCGGTCAGGTCGTTGACCCGCACGAAGCCGTCGTCAAGACTCAGGGGAAGCGTGAGATTGGGAAGTTCGAAATCCACTTCCTTGTGCGTGCCCAACCAGGAGTGGTCGAGATCAGGAATGGTGCAACGGGTCGGATCGTGGAAGGCAAACACGAGTGAATTGTCGTCGGCGTCCAGGTTCCAGTTTCCACAGTGATAGTTTCCGCTGTGATCGACAAAGCACGCCAAGCCATCTACACACTGGTGGTCCCCGGGGAAGCACCCGCCAAATGAGGGGTGGTACGGGCTGTTCGGAGCCAGCGCCAGCACTCCGAAGTAGTTGT
>DATNKA010000900.1:0-3850 GCA_035603655.1 Candidatus Acidiferrales bacterium
GCCGCCGAGAAGAAAGCGATCGAAATCGGCCAGCCAATGAACATCGCAGTTGTCGATGAAGGTGGCAATCTGATTTCCCATGTCCGCATGGATGGGGCCTGGATCGGCAGCATCGACATAGCCATCAACAAGGCATTTACCTCCCGCGCCTTCGATATCTCAACCAAGGACCTGGCGCAACATTCCCAATCGGGCGGCCAATTCTTCGGAATTCACGTTTCCAATCATGGCCGCGTCATGGTCTTCGCTGGCGGCATCCCGCTGAAACGAAATGGGAAGATTGTCGGCGCGGTGGGAGTCAGTGGCGGCTCCGGCGAGCAGGATCACATGGTGGCAGAGGCCGGCGTAATGGCCTTCTAATTTGTTTCTATTGGAGTGAACATTTATGGCAAACAATCGCGGAGTTGTATACGCAGGACCGGGAAAAGTGGAAGTCCAGTCCATTGACTTTCCCAAGTTGGCTCGCAGCGAAATGTTCGTCTTGTTCGGTCCGGGTGCACCAGTGAACGGGTAAGGGGTTTGCGCTTTCGCATAATGAATTCTCACTTCAGAGGCTTCCGTATTGCAAAGTTGCTAAATCATCGCGCCGCTGCGCCGTTGCTCAGAATCCTCTTCAGAATATTTACCTCGAAGGGTTCCTCCACCAATTCCCCGATGGCCTGTTCTAAATGCTTAAAGTGCAGGGTCGCTGTGTGTTTATCGAGTGCCGCCTCGCTTTCCCATGTTTCGTCGAAATAGAAGCGACCCGTCGAGTCTGACTCGTAAAGTTCATACGATTTACATCCCTGTTCGGCACGGGTAGGAACCAACATGCCCTGCAATAGCGCTCTGAGTTCTTCTTCGTTTCCTTTACGTGCCACGGATCTTGCAATCACACGTACTTCAGTCATGGTGTTCAGCCTCATTTACTTATAATTCTTCGCCTTTGCCGTCGCGGAAGCATCTGCCGCTACTTCAAAGCTGGATCAATCAATGTCAGATCAGTTGCCGGATCAAACCGTTTATGCATGGTCATCGGATCGACCGTCACCATCACTTCGAGCGTGGGCGATACATAAGCAGCAAGAACATGGCCAGCGCGCGTTGTTCCGTCCGAATTTCCCACCACCATGTGCGTATGGACTACAGGCTTTCCTTGGTAGAGCGCGATATCCCCGCTCATCCCAATCACTTCGTGCTGACCGACAATCGGAATCTTCTTGTACATTTTGCGCGTGGGATCAAACCAACCCAAAGTGGCTCCATTCAGCGCTCCGATAGCGGTGAAGTGCGCACTCGTAACTTGATACTTCTCTGCAAACTCTAGCAGTCCGGAAAAAGCCTCGTCTCCCTGGTAGAAGATGACCGCATATTGTTTCGTAGGTTCTCCTGGATTCAGCAATTGAACCTGCATCTTCGGAGATTTCCCCCTGGGAACGGCTTCCGCTGGCGAGACATATTCGCTTGCCGTCTCCTGCGAACCCCCAATCATGGTTGTGACTCCGATCAAGACCAGGACACAAAGAGTCTTTGGCATCGTTTCCTCCTTCCAATGACATGCAAAAGATGTGCCAAATACCTCCCGCACCGATCCGCAGATAAACGCCACTCTCGAATTCACCGCAAGGCAAGGTAGCGTCAAATTTTCAGCGGCGTGAGTTGGCCAAGTGGCTGGGGATGGCCTTATCAAACCCGGGTCGGATGTCCCGCGGACTGACGCACTGTCGGCATGTCGACAGGCTTCTGATTTCAAGTGGCCTCATTCCCGAGTGTCCACCTCAACAACGGCGTCGAACAGTATCGAACTCTGTCGTGGATCGATGACATGTCCGCAGAATTACAGAAGAGATCAAGGTTCAACCAAGATGAGCGTTTAGTTGAAGAGACGCGCCTGCGCGGGATGGTAACGGAACTGCTCCTGTTCACGCGCGCGATTAGGACCCTCCAGAAGTCCCGCCATGCGAAGCGCCTTCCCCGAGCAGCTGTGGTGCAGCGGCACATCGACAGGACGCTTGCGGACTTCCAAGAAACTCTCGATGAAAGTCTCTATCCCTCGCGAGCCCCGAGAGTTTCGTCGTTCCGGAGAAATCGAGCGGCGCTAACGATTCTGGGCGGGCGCGGAGCGGAGGACAAAGGGAACGCCACGGGGAGCATTTTGGGTTACGGTGTTTTGCAGGTCGAGGGCTTCGAGTGGTACGTGACTGCGTGTGCCGTCGGGGCTGATGTATTCGAGATAGCCGTCGGCGACCCAGTAGTCCGCTACGGCGCGGCTGGTGCCATTGTTCAGCACCAGCAAGAAGACTCCCTCGCCCAGTACCCGGTCTTCGGTCGCTGTGCCGATCGTGGCTCCGGGGCGCGCTGTGTCGTCATCCGATGGATTGGCGGTGGGCGGGATCGCGGACATTTCCGACTGCCGGAGCTCCTGGGAATTGAGTTCGTCGCCCACGTCAAGCGAGTCTCCGCCAAAGCCGAAATAAAAAGGATCAAAGTAACGGGAGCAGGAAAGAAGCGGCAAGAATGGTTCGAAGAAGCAGACCTGGCTCACGCCGTTGAAGAAGCATCCAGAGGAAGAGAGCCGCGGAAAGCGGTTGAAGAAGAAACCGCGACGAGGGCGCACACGAGACGAAACCAAAAAAACTTTGCCGTCGGGGCGGAGAGGGAATAGGGGCGGAGACCAGAGAAGCGTTGGCGAAATCCGTGAAATCGATGGCTTGCGAGCTGGCGTGGGGTTCCACAGGTGTGACGGCGCATGGGGCGAAGGATCCGAAGTAGAGGATGCTCGGAATCCTGCATGCCGGGGAGGGTGTTTTCCGGACCGGGAGCGCAGCCAGCCGAAGTGACCACCCGCGTGGCTCCCGCCGGAGTGCCCGCCGGAAGAGTGCCCGCCGCCAAAGTGACCGCCTCCGGAGTGACCGCCCCCGCCTCCGCCTCCGTGCTGGGCCTCTGCAAAGGCCAGGAGACAGACTACGGACAGCAAGATCGGAAGGATGCGAGACGAGCTCACAAGGAAGGCAGTTCGAGTGGCCATGGGCCTTCCACCCCGGGCAGTATAGTCCCAGTTTACTCCTGTTCGGGGTCGTCGACAGTGTGTGACTTTCAAATCTAAGATGTCGGCTTTCTGTTTGAGGAAACGCTGGGGTGCGGGGTTGGACCGCCTTCCTTACTTCAGGTTTGCTCGTGACTCGTGAATCGCCGCCAGCAAATCGCAGCCGTTGATCTCCTCTAAGGCGCTTTCAGCCGCGACTGCCTCCCGGGAAGCCTACGCAGGCAAGCCGACACGCCGAAGCAGTCTCTGGAAGCGAGGGTCAGATGTGCTCCGGCACATTTGACCTGGGAAAACCCGCCGTACGGGAGTTAGGGGAGCGGTGGCCGATCAGCAACGATTTGAAGAGGTGGCGAGAGTGTTCGAAGCACAGGGAGTTGTGTGTGGATCGGAGTCGCTCGCCCCATCCGATGTGTCAGTTTTCAAGTTTCCATCGAGCATGGCCTGGGTGGGGCTCGGGTTTTCGGTCCTTGGTTTCGGTTTGGTGGTCGTTGCCCTGGTCGCATTCGACCCCGGGCATGATTCGCGTGCGCTAGAGCTGCTATTGGTGGTGGGGCTTGGATTATTCGGCACGCTGACGCTGCGATCCTTCGGGCGTCTCCGCGACAGCGTTGCAGCCAACTCGGATGGCATCTGGTATCGGCCGCGGAAAGGCGAGCCACTTTCATCGCCTGGAGCAACGCGACGAGCGGCAGAATCATCTGCTGGAGTATCAGCTTACGGATTCTGGACGGCTCCGCGAACTTGTCCTGAGTCCTACTGCCGCGCCAACGCACGTGTATCCCGGCAGCCGCGAATGTCCTGCACCTTCCAGGAACTCGCTTTTGG
>DATNKA010000901.1:0-8930 GCA_035603655.1 Candidatus Acidiferrales bacterium
CACCGCCAGCCGGTAGGCGTAGTCGGCATCCCGCTGCGCACCGCGCACCTCCTCGGTATTGCGGTCGTGCCAGATCGCGCTGTCGCTTAGTATCCAGTGCGTCGCCAGCCACGCGCCCGCGAGCAGGATCGCCGCCCACCATGCATATCGGGCGAGGATCAACGCGGACGCGACACCTCCGATCATCTCGACCATGCCGGTCGCGATGAAATCCATGGAGATGGACAGCGGCGGCCCAGTCATCCCGAGATCGAAGTCGCGCGCGACGGTGAGGTCGCCGGTGAGCGTGGAATCCTCGAGGTGTCCCATACCCGGCGGACGCACGCAGGCCTCGGTGAGCCGGTCATAGAGCCATGCTGCAGTGCGGTCCCCCAGATTGGCGCTGACCGCCTGATGAATCGGGCTGAGTACCTGAAGCACTACGAAGATCCCGCCAACAAACGCAAGCGCACCTGCGACCGGGTTGCCGCGCTGCACGGCGCCCACCAGCACACCCATCGCGATCGCAAACGCCGCCGGCAGAATCCCTCTCAGGAGGAGGGATGCCCACCAAGCGCAGGCCAAGCCACGGTCCGCCTTCGGAAGGACGGCGAACAACTTCCATTCTTTGCGCTCGGCCAGTCGTTGAAGCACCACCGCATTTTGCCACAGAACCGCGGCGCGCATAGGTGAGAAGACGTCCGCCAACCTTACCCATAAGAGCAAACTTGCTGGGACAAACTTAAGAGCGTGGGGACCAAGAAACTGAAACGCTGGGGCGTCTAAGCCTCTCGAAACTTCTCGGTGGGCCAAAAAAGGCGAACACTGATCGGTCCCGAGTCACGAGCAACCGTGAAGTAAACCCAAAGTGAGGGTTGCCCGACGATTCGTCCGCAATCGCGTCAGCTGACTGAGGAGCGGTCCACCTGCTAATTGCGCAATGGCAGAAAATGACGCTCTTTTGTCATTGCTGCCATCGACTCCGGGCCTTAGCATCGTGCCATGAAGACATCAAGAAAGCTGGTTCCCGCGAAGGATCGATCAAAAACCATCGTCTTTCTTGCGGCGCCAAACAGTCAAATTCTCGATGTGGCGGGCCCATTTCAAATCTTTGTCCGGGCAGAGGAACTCTTCGTCCAAGAGCACCCAGGACGGATGGCACCTTATAACGTCGTGCTGGCAAGCACCACCCGCAGCAGATCTGTAACCACAAACTGCGGATTAATGCTGACCGGAACTGAGACCTTCCGCACTCTTCGCGGACCGATCGATACTCTGCTGGTGGCAGGTGGAAGCGGCGTCGAAACAGCTTCCCGTGACGAGGAATTACTTCTCTGGCTGCAAAAAACCGCACAACGAGTGCGCCGCATCGGCTCCGTCTGTACCGGCGCCTTCCTGCTTGCTTCGGCCGGCCTTTTGGATGGCAAGCGCGCGGCGACACATTGGAAGTGGGCGGCGGAGCTGGGAAATAAATTCAAGAACATCACTGTCGATCCCGACCCCATCTACATCCGTGATGGAAACACGTATACCACCGCAGGAGTCACCGCCGGTATGGACCTCGCGTTGGCGCTGGTTGAAGAGGACCTTGGGGCGCCGACCGCCCTGAAAGTTGCACGCGAGATGGTCTTGTACTTTCGCAGATCTGGAGGTCAATCGCAGTTCAGTACTGCGTTGTCTATGCAGGCCTCGGACCGGAAACAAATCGCAGAGATTCGTTCCTGGACTCACGACAATCTGAGCCAGGACCTACCGGTAGAAAAGCTTGCCGCCAAGGCCGGCATGAGTCCGCGTAACTTTGCCCGCGTGTTCCTCAAGGACACAGGCACAACCCCAGCGCGATTCGTGGAGCACCTGCGGGTTGAAGCAGCCCGGCGCCGATTGGAGGAATCGCGCGACAAGCTAGAAAAGATCGCAAACGACTGTGGTTTCGGCTCGATTCAGAGTTTGCGCCGATCGTTTCTTCGTGTTCTGCATGTTCCCCCGAACGACTACCGGCACCGCTTCACGGACCTGACCACAAACTAATTTGGAGGGACTCAGGTTTTGTGCCGCGGCACAAATTGTTGTGACGCTATTCGCAGTAAAACGATTGTTGATTAGTTTCGACAACGGCGCCGATTTCACGAAGAGAACGAAGGCACCGGAATCCATTACCTCAAAATAAGAGAGGACGTCATAAAAAGCAGTGAAAGGACATTATGAATCGAAGAGAATTGCTCAAGAGAACTGCGGCACTCGGTGTGGCAACTGGAATCCCATCCCTGTTGGCCGGCAAGTTGTTTGCCGGGACGGACGGAGTCCAAGCCAAGAGTGCCATAGGCAAGACTAAACCCGTTTCCAACCCCCTGACGCCTCCCGCCGAAGGGAGTATCCCGGTTGCGTTTCCCATTTCCGAAGGCGCGGTGATCATCGACTTCTGCGGACCTTGGGAGGTGTTCCAGGATGTCCAACTCCACGGCCACAAAGGTTCTCCCTTCCATCTCTATACCGTGGCCGAGACCAAAGAACCGATCATTGCAAGCGGGGGGATGAAAATCACTCCCGAACACACCTTTCAGACGGCGCCCGTGCCCAAGGTGATCGTCATTCCGGCGCAGCAAGCAAACGAAGCGATGCTGGAATGGATTCGCACATCGACAAAGAGCACGGATGTAACCATGTCGGTTTGCACAGGTGCATACGTGTTGGCCAAAACCGGCTTATTGTCGGGTAAATCGGCGACCACGTTTCACATGTCGTATGAGGATTTCGCTGTGGAGTTCCCGGATATCAACCTAAAACGCGGAGCCAGATTCGTGGAAGACGGCAATCTGGCATCCTCGGGCGGACTTACCTCCGGCATGGATCTTGCTTTCCGCGTGGTTGAGCGCTATTTCGGCCGTGACGTGGCCGAGGAAACGGCCTACAACATCGAATACCAAGGACGCGGCTGGACGAACCCGGACTCGAACCTGGTCTACACCAAACCACACCGTTTCGCCGCCGACAAACGTCTCTGCCCGGTGTGCGGCATGGACGGAGACCCCACGCTTACCTCCTTCTACAAAGGCAGGACTTATTTGTTCTGTATGAGAGACCACAAGGAGGCCTTCGAAAAAGCTCCTGCTAGGTTTGTCAGCGCAGCTCAGGGCCAGTGACCTGTGCTTCGGCAGAGTTCAGTTTGTGAGCAATGTATACGCATGCACGGGATAGGCGGCTCGCCATCGAAAACCATGCTTGGAGTTCCCCTAGGGGGAGAGTGGAGGATCGACCGCGCAACCCAAGGCGGCATTGCCATGCTGCGGGAGCTGATGGATCTGGCTTTGGCTCGACCCCTACGCGGCTCAATAAACCATGTGCTGGCAGGAGATCTGGTAGCTCCTGCCACGCAGGGCCAAGTCACGGACATCTTGGCGATGGTTCTCGAGTGACAGGCTACTGTTCCTCAATCCGATTGTGGACGGTCGCCGACCATCCCCGGGCCATCCCTTCGCGGACCGAACGCGATACGCGGCTACGGTCATTTCTACGGTAGTGGTTCTCATTTCTTTCTCTGGCTTTAGTCAGCAATCTTGTCGATTGTGAGATTTAAGGTGCCCCTGTGAAGGATCACAAGTACGGCCCGAATCGTAAAGGCGGTAGATTACAATACATCCATTGCCTGAGTCGTAGTCTTAACCCAGGGAGGATGATACGGACGACGGAGCTTGGCGAAGGCTCGTCAGGTTCGAGCCCCCGTTCGAGATCCGTTGCGCCACAGTCAGTGCACGTTGATCTCAACCCTTATGCCATCCCCGTACTTTCGGATATTCGCCCTGGCCGCGATATTCTTCCTGCTGCTGGTGGGGGCAGGCAGCGGGCAAAATACGACGCTGATCAGTCTTGACCAAGCCATTGATCTGGCACTGGCGCACAACCATTCCATCAAAGCCACGCGAACTCTGATTCTTCAGAATCAGGCCCAGGAGATTACCGCGAATCTGCGCCCCAATCCGACTCTTGGGGCGGACAGTCAGTTCGTCCCATTCTTCAGTCCGCAAGATTTTTCCGGAACAAATCTGGACGAGACTCAGCAGTTCGATATCGGGATCGGTTATCTGTTCGAACGTGGTCACAAGCGGCAACGGCGGTTGCAAGCCGCTCGCGATCAAACAGCCGTTACTCGTGCCCAAGTCACCGACGCCGAACGAACCCTGGCTTTCAACGTGGGGCAGCAGTTCGTCAGCGTTCTACTGGCGGAATCCACTCTTCAGTTCGCGCTTCAAGACCTGAAGGGCTTCCAGCAGACGGTCGATATCAGCGAGGCACAACTCAACGCGGGCTACATTGGGGAAGGCGACTATCTTAAGATCAAACTGCAGCTTCTTCAGTTTCAGACCGACGTATCCTCTGCTCGCCTGGCGAAGGTGCAGGCGCTGGTGGGCCTGCGTGAGTTCCTGGGCTACAACTCAGTGCCGGCTGATTATGACGTGATTGGCGATCTGGGGTATCAGCCGCTCAAGGCGAACCTGGAAGACTTGCAGACCAAGGCGCTGCGCGAACGCCCCGACTTCCGAGCCGCGGAATTGGGGATAGCCGCGGCACAAAGCCAAATTCTTCTGGCCAAAGCGAACGCCAAAGTGGACGTAAATGGCACGTACGACTTTACGCACGTTTCCGACGAGAACACGGCTTCGCTCTTTGTAAATTTTGAGTTGCCGATCTTCAACCGCAATCAAGGAGAAATCGCGCGTACCGGTTATGCGCTCACGCAGGCGCAGGAGCAGCAGCAAGCGGCCAGCGATACTGTTCTCTCCGATGTTGCCAATGCCTATGAGGCTGTGAGGAGCAATGACGAAGTGGTGCAACTCTACATTTCCGGGTACCTCAAGCAGGCGCAGGATTCGCGTGACATCAGCGAATATGCGTATAAACGCGGTGCCGCCAGCCTGTTGGATTTTCTCGATGCCGAGCGCAGTTACCGTTCGGTTCAATTGGCTTATCGCCAGGCGCTGGCCTCTTATATGACTGCGCTTGAACAGCTCAAGGAAGCGGTGGGAATGAGAAACCTGCCATGAACATTCGCGAGAATCGTTGGCAGCGATTGACTCCTGCACTGGCCGCCCTATCGGCGATCATGGTGGTGCTTGCCGGCTGCCAGGAGTCGGCATCAAATGCCTCCGCTAACTCTGGCGGCGCGAACAACTCAAGCAACCCGGAGCTGTTTACCGTTCCGCAGGACCAGATGGCGCATGTGCAGGTGCTGACCGTGCAGCCCACGACGCTGACTCGGTCCCTCCGGCTGACGGGAGCCGTGGCTTACAACAGTTTTCGCACCACACCGGTGATCACGCAGGTGAGCGGACCGGTCAGCAGAGTCGTAGTGGTACCCGGACAGAAGGTAATTCAGGGCGAGCCCATGTTGTACGTGTCGAGCCCGGATTACTCGCAGCTCCGCACCAACTATTTGAAGGCCAAGGATGCCTATGCTCTGGCGCAGAAGGCCAACGCCCGAGCCCAGGACTTGTATGAGCATCATGCGATTGCCGAGCAGAATGTGGAGCAGGCGCAGTCGGCCGAAGTGCAGGCGAGCGGCGACCTGGTAGCGGCTCAAGCCGCATTAAAAGTCATGGGAGTCACGGATCCTGACGCGCTCGTGAAAGCCCCGCCTTCTTTTGAAGTTCCGGTAAAAGCGCCAATCGGCGGCCTGGTGGTAGAGCAGGATGTTTCGGCGGGACAACTTATTCAACCCGGCACCACCCAATGTTTCATGATTTCCGACATTAGTACGGTCTGGGTGCTGGTCAATGTCTATCAGAAGGATTTGCCTTACGTGCGCGTAGGAGATCAAGTCGCAATTCAGACGGATACTTATCCCGAAGTGTTCCATGGGCGCATTGCGTATGTGGCACCTTCGCTCGATCCGAACACCCGCACGCTGCAGGCACGCATCGAGACCAACAATCCCGGCGAAAAACTGAAGAAAGATATGTACGTGGTTGCGACTGTAAACGCGGGCACGATCCAAAATGCCATCGCGCTCCCGGACGCAGCGGTCCTGCGCGATACCGAGAACCAGCCTTTTGTTTACGCCGCGGCATCTGCGAACCAGTTTGGCAGACGCACGGTTACGCTCGGGGAAAGCCTGAACGGAAAGACGGAAATTATCAGTGGGCTGAAACCGGGTGACCGAGTCGTCGGAAATGGCAGCTTGTTCCTGCAGTTTGCAAACTCGCTGCAGCGTTAGCCGGATCGGGAAGGCTTTGAGAAGCGTTTCAAAACTCTGGCAAGGATAGTGTCCACCACCTCTGAATGATCCACCGAATAGTCCAAGCAGCGCTGCGGCAAAGGTTCCTGGTGCTGATGCTGACCGCTTTCATCACGGTCGGCGGGATTTTGTCTTTCCAGCGTATGCCCGTGGATGCCTATCCCGATCTCTCGCCTCCGCAGGTCGAAATCATCACCCAGTGGCCGGACCATGCCGCCGAAGAAGTCGAACGGCTGGTCACCCTTCCCCTTGAACTTGAGATGAACGGCGTCCCGCACATGGTGGTGATGCGCTCCATCTCGCTGTATGGGCTGTCCGATCTCATCCTGACCTTCGAGGAGAGCACCAATGATTACTTTGCGCGACAGATTGTTTTTGAGCGGCTTGCTCAAGCCACGCTGCCAACCGGTGTAACCCCGAGCCTTGCGCCACTGTTTAGCCCGAGTGGCTTGGTATATCGCTATGTGCTCGAAAGCCCCGACCGCTCACCGCAGGAGCTAAAGACGATCGAGGACTGGGTGGTAGAGCGCGCCTATCGATCCGTCCACGGAGTCGCTGACGATTCAGGGTTTGGCGGAACGGTGATGCAATACCAGGTGCTGCTTGACCCGGCGCGCATCTACGGGTATCACCTGACCATCCCTCAGGTCACGACTGCTCTGGCGGCCAACAACTCGAATGCTGGCGGAGGCTTCTATTCTCAGGGAGGACAGTTCTACTACGTCCGCGGCATCGGCCTCGTGCGAAACACAGAGGACATTGGAAACATCGTCGTCGGTGCCAACAAAGGCGTGCCCATCCGAGTACGGGATGTTGGAGATGTGACCATCGGACACGCGCCGCGCCTGGGCGAATTCGGCTTCCAAAAGAATGACGATGCCGTTGAGGGCGTCATTCTAATGCTACGCGGGGAACAGACTCAGAACGTCCTCAAGGGAGTTGAAGCAAAGACGGAGGAACTAAATCGCCAGATCCTGCCGCCTGACGTCAAGATTCATCCTTATTACGACCGCAGCGAGTTAGTAGATCTGACCACCGACACGGTAGAGGCGAACCTGCTTCGCGGCATGGTGCTGGTTCTGGTGGTGCTGATTTTCTTTCTGGTCAGCTTTCGCGCTGCGGTCATTGTTGCCCTGACGATTCCGCTCTCGCTTCTGTTTGCTTTCATCGTGCTCCACGCGCACGACGTTGCTGCGAACTTGCTTTCCATCGGAGCCATTGATTTCGGAATTGTCATCGATGGCACCGTGGTCATGATTGAAAACATTTACCGCGAACTGGCGCTGCGGGAGGGACAGCCGTACAACCTGAACGCAGTCATTCTTGCCGCGGCGAAAGACGTGGATCGGCCGATCTTCTACTCGGTGGCGGTCATTCTCGCCGGCTATCTGCCGATTTACGCGTTGAGCGGACCCTCGGGAAAGCTGTTCCATCCCATGGCTGAGACTATGTCATTTGCTCTAGTCGGCGCTCTCATCCTGACCCTCACGCTGATTCCGGTCCTCGCCTCCTACTGGTTCAAGAAGGGGGTGCGCGAGAAACCGAATCGCGCATTCGAATGGATGAAGCGGAAATACGCGGTCCAGCTAGATTGGTCACTCGACCGGCCCAAGACCACCATGTTGATCGCGACCCTGATCTTCGGGGCGGCCTTGCTGCTCGTACCCTTCATCGGCGGCGAGTTCATGCCTCACCTCGATGAAGGCGCGCTCTGGGTGCGAGCTACGATGCCGTATACCATTTCTTTTGAGGAGGCTAGCAGTATCGCTCCTCAGATACGCGACATTCTGATGTCTTATCCGCAGGTCACCGTGGTGGGTTCAGAGTTAGGGCGGCCCGACGATGGCACGGATCCTACCGGTTTTTTCAACTGTGAGTTCTACGTTGGTCTGAAGCCATACAAAGACAAAGCATGGACCGGTGAGATCGGCAAGAAACAACAGCTCATCGAATCGATCAATAAGAAACTCACCGCTTACCCCGGGATCATTTTCAACTATACCCAGCCCGCGGAAGATGCCGTGGACGAGGCATTGACCGGTCTAAAAAGCTCTTTGGCAGTCAAAGTGTATGGTGACGACCTGAACGTACTTCAAGACAAAGCGATACAGATCAAGAACACACTCGCCGGTGTGCCCGGTCTCACCGATCTCACGGTTGTGCGCGAGCTGGGCCAGCCCAGCCTGCTGGTCGATGTCGATAGGGACAGGATCGCACGGTATGGGATCAACGTTGCGGACGTGGAAGCCGTGATTTCGGGGGCAGTGGGCGGGCAGGCGGTGACCCAAGTCATTCAAGGAGAGAAGCTGTTCGATCTGGTTGTCCGCATGCAGCCCCAATTTCGCAGCAGCGCACATGAGATTGGAAACCTGTTGGTGGGCACGCCCGATGGACAGCAGATTCCGCTCAGCCAACTCGCCAAGATTACTCAGGGAAACGGTGCGTCCTTTATTTATCGCGAAAACAACTCCCGCTACATCGGCGTGCAGTACAGTGTCGAGGGGCGTGATTTGGAACGGGCGGTACAAGACGGCCAGGCGGCTGTGAAAAAGGTCGTGACGCTGCCGCAGGGCTACCGCATGGAATGGGGCGGCGAATACAGCCAGTTTCTGGAAGCCAGATCGCAGATGTACTTTATCGGTCCCCTCGCCGTAGTGCTAATTTTCATGATCTTGTTTGCGCTTTACGGAAATTTCAAATTCCCCGTGACCATTGCCCTGGG
>DATNKA010000902.1:0-13546 GCA_035603655.1 Candidatus Acidiferrales bacterium
GATGCTCTTCCCAGCCGCCGCCGATTTCACCAACCACTCCGCCACGCTCCCACACACATCACAAGCGTTACAACCCTCCCACTTCGGAGTCTCCCCAAAGTGCGTGCAAATCTGCCGGTGCCGGCACTTCCTCGACTCCACAAACTCGCGGATGATGCGATACCGTTCCCACGCCCGATTTCGCTCCTCGGCATCCGTAATCTGATTGGCAAAAAATCCTAAGAGCCCGGCATCTTTTTTCTGCCACAACAAAACGCAATCCGCGCTTCCCCCGTCGCGCCCCGCCCGTCCCGCCTCCTGGTAGTACTGCTCGATGGACTTTGGCAGCGACAAATGAATCACCGCCCGCACCGCGGCCTTATTAATTCCCAAGCCAAAAGCAATGGTTCCCACCAGCACTCTTACTTCGTCCGACATCCAGCGCTCCTGATTGCGGCGCCGATCTGCCGCTCCCATCTTCCCGTGATACCCCACCGCCGCAATGTCGCGGTCTTCGAGAAAATCCACCGTCTCCTCGACCCGATTGATCGTCGGAGAATACACAATCACGTTGCTGCCGGCATAGCTCCGCAGCGCCTTCACCAGCATTTCCATCTGCTCCAACCCTGCACACTCGCGCACCAGATACCGCAAGTTCGGACGGTAGAAACTTGCAATATATTTATCGGGATTGCGTAACTGCAGTTGCGCCAGGATGTCGTGCCGCACATGCTTCGTCGCGCTCGCCGTGAACGCCGCAATCGGACGATCCGGAAACTTCCCGCGCAACTTATTCAATTGCCGGTACTCCGGACGAAATTCGTGGCCCCATTCCGAGATGCAATGCGCCTCATCGATCGCAAAAAATGTAACTGGCACCTGCTGCATCCAGCCCATGGTGTCGCCGCGCGCCACTCGCTCCGGCGAAACATAAAGCAGCCGGTAAGCCCCGGCTCGCGCTTTCGACATCACACCATTCTGCTCGGCTTCGTTCATAGTGCTGTTCAGCACCGCCGCGGGAATCCCCATCTGTGCCAGTTGCGTCGCCTGATCCTGCATTAGCGCGATCAACGGAGAAATCACCACCGCCGTGCCTTCCGAAACCACCGCTGGCAACTGATAGCACAGCGACTTGCCTCCGCCGGTTGGCATCACCACGCAAGTGTCACGCCCCGCCAGCAGGCTTCGCACAATCCGCTCCTGCAAGGGGCGGAAGCTGCTATATCCCCAATAACGCTTCAGCGGAATGAGAAGATCGGTTTCCATCAATGAACAATCCAAAGTATAGCGAGGGCGAAGGTGAGGAGAAAGGAAATCCGTAACTTCCTTGGATCTCTTCCAAATCAGGAACGCGCGAGTTCTTCTGACCGGGCAGAATTGCTTGCGCTATTTCGCAGCAATAGCGTTGTGCTTTTTCAAAAGATTGATTGTTTCCGGCAGAGGCAGCGCCTTTACCGTGTGCCCGTTTCCAGTCACGTCGTGAGCTCGAAACATCGAGTTATAGATGGCTTCCTCCGTGGCTTCAATCACAGCTTCAAACAGCGGAGACATGCTCTCATTGCTCAACAACTCTTTCGGCCGATACACCGGTTCCGTTGGATCGATTCGCACCTCCGGGGAACTCGAAAACGCAATCACGTAATCCCCGCTGCCATTGCTTTCACTTGATCCCGTCCGCGCCAAGCCCATCATCGCCCGCGCCGCTAGCCGGCTCAGATTGCGGTGTTCGAGCGGAGCATCCGTCGCTACCACAATCATGCAAGAGCCATCCGCCGTCTGCGGCGGCGCTCCCTTGCCGGGAACTTTGTGTCCGTCCGAGGAAATCTTCGGATAGAAATTCCCCAGCTGGTTGCCCACAGGTACGCCCGCAATGATCAGGTTCCCGCCAAAATTTGTCTGCACCAGCACGCCCACGGTGTAGCCGCCGAGTGAAATCGGAAGCCTCCGCGATGACGTTCCAATTCCTCCCTTCCAGCCGAAAGCAACCGTGCCTGTCCCCGCGCCCACAACGCCTTCTTCCACCGCTCCCCCGGTGGCGTGGTCGATTGCCGTGTAAACGTCCTCGGGAGAGATCGGACGGGAACGAATATCGCTCAAATACCCGTCGTTGGTTTCGCCGACCAGTGGATTCACCGAGAGCACATTTTCATTTCCCTTGAGGTTGAACATGTAGGTGATGACAGCATCCGCGACCCTGGGTACGGAGTCTGTGGAAGCCAGCAATATAGGTGTCTCGATTTCACCCATTTCGTTCACCTGCGTCGAGCCGGTGAGTTTTCCGTACGCATTGCCCAAAAAAACCGCGCCAGGAACCCTTTCCTTATAAAGGTTTCCTCCCGGTGGCAGGATCGCGGTAACCCCGGTGCGGATGTTGTCACCGCGAGTCAGGGTAGTCTGTCCGACCTTGACCCCGGCAACATCGGTGATGGCATTCAGCGGCCCCGGAGGCAACACTCCGAGCTGCACTCCGAGGTCACGAACTCTAGGCCGGGATTCGGTCTGCGCGAAGAGCACTAACCCGGTGATCAGCAATACAGTAGCTACAAAGAAAGATCGCATACTCATGTAAGTTTCGTTTTTTGCCCTGTGATCCTCTGTATCCCCGGGGTGAAAGCTTCTGGAACCCGATACCTCACTTCCGGATACGCCCTCGCAAAACCTGCCCACACCGCCGCAATCACCACAAAGCAAAGCACACTCCCCTCCGGACCAACCCTGCCACCCGTCAGCCATCCCGGCCCATGAAACGATGACTTCAGTAGATGCCCTGGGAAGATTGTGCCACTGTCCGGCACGGAATAAAAAAATGTCTCGCCCCAATCCCACGCCGCATGAAATCCCACGGCAAACCACAAGTTCCCGGTACGCCGCAGCGTCAAACAAAAAAAGAAGCCAATCACAGCCGCCGCCAGCAGCCCGGGCCACTCCTCTCCCCCATTTCGGATGTGAATCAGCCCGAACAGGCACGACAGGAACACCGCCGCTGGCCAAAATCCGATCGCACGCGTCAAGGTAAACTGCGAATACCCGCGCAGCAGAAACTCCTCAAAGAAGCCCACCAGCAAAAACATCACCGCCCAGAAAAGGCCAAACCTAAGAATGCGAGTCCCATGCATCGCCAGATGCCCTACATCAAAAACTCGCAAGCCAAACATCAAAGCCAGCAACAGCGTAATGCTCGCGAATCCCCAGACTGCGCCCACCCAGAATAATTTTCTAAACGCCTGCCGACCCGGCAGACCGTACGCTCCCCACGTCCTCGCCTCAACTCGCCCCAGCAGTAGGGATGGAATAACCGCCGCGCACAGAAGTCCAAACTCTTCCAGCATCGTCGACCAAAGCCCATTCGCGCCCAGTTCGAGCGAGCCTGCCCAACGGCTGGCCACAAACTGCAGCGGGTAAAACATCGCCACATAAAATGCAATCCCCCAGCCCGCCCTCAGTCCGTCCGGCCCCAGAAACACCGTACGCACATACGACGGCTGCACCGCAAAATCGGGACCGGAAGCAGACCTCTGCGAAGCAGTCTCTTCTGAAATCGCCGCCTTAGGTTCGGCGCTCGAGATATTCATCCCATCATCCATGCAGGACTCGGCTTTGAAAGGGCGTGGCTTCAGCCGCGCCGTAACTTCCCTGAAAAATGAATGCGCCTTCAGGCGCTGGATTTTAGTCCCTCTACAAGTTTCCGCAAACCGCCCCGCTCATGGTAAAACACTCGGCTCAGCCTTATGACTGGATTTTTCACGCGCCAACGCTTCGGCCGCCCCCAGTTCCTCGCCGGAGCATTGCTCCTTGCCTTTCTGGCGCAAGCAGTCTGGCTAGTCCAGTCCGAGTTACGCATGTTCGAGTCCGACGGCCTCAGCGCCTCTGAGCAAGTCCGCATCGCCGCCGGCTGGCGGCAAGTTCACGGGGGCGGAATCGCCGGTGCACCTTTCCCTGATCCCCCGGGCTCGCTCCCAATAGAGGTGTCAAGCGATGACGCCGGCTTCGACACCGAGCACTCACCACTCATCTCCCTGGTAACCGCGGCGCCTCTGCTCGCCTGGCCGCACCGCCTGCTCTCAACTGAATCGCACTGGCGCTGGCTGCCGCGCATTCCGTTCCTTGCCTTCGGCGTTTTCTTAGGCGCTTCCTTGTGGTATGTCGCCCGCCGCCTTTGCGGAAACACCGGTGGATTCCTCGCGCTCACCCTCTACTGCTTTTCTCCCGCCATACTGCAAGCCACCGCAGTCTGGCATGCCGAGCCCGAAATCCTCGCTGCCTGGGGATCCTTCGGAGCCATCTTCACCGCCATCGCCGTAGCCCACACTCTTTACGCCCCGCGCGAAGTCATACTCTGGAATTGGCGCCGCATCCTCTTGCTCGGAATCTCCTTGGCGATCTCCGTCGGATCACAGTTCTCCATGATGGTGGTCGTGCCCATCGCTCTAGCATTTCTACTCTATCTCGCACCTATCCGCCGCGCCGCAGCATCCGTCATCTGGTTCGCCGCATGTCTCATAGCCCTCCTCGTACTCTTCGCAACATACTTCTTCCATCCCCGGGATTTTCTCGAAGGAATGCAGCACGCCTCTTTCTGGGGAGCAACCTGGCGCAGCTTCACCGTTCTTGCCGTCTATCGCCAGGTGGGAGTGCAGATTCTGCGTGCCTGCCCCGCCTTCGCCCTGTTTCTGCCTGCAGCCATTGCGGTTTATCTGGCCTGGCCGCGCACCCGCTACTTCGGCAATACTGCTCCTCTGCTGGTCGCACTACTTTTCATTGCTCTGGGCATGGCCCATCCCCACGTCGCCGGTGCCGGATTTCTTCTCGCCTCTGTCCCGTTCCTCTTCATTTTCGTCTCCGGCGTCCTCGCCGACCTGATGGAAACTCCCTTCCGCGCCCTGGTGACCGCCTGCGTCTGGGCGTTGGTCGTAGCCTATGTCTTGTGGAGTCTCTTTGCCCTGGCCCAGATCCGCGGATGATCTAGGGGAGCCCCGCGTTTTTCTCACCTTCCTCTGTGCCCTTGGGTTAAAGCCTTTTGGCTTGTCCTGATGACAATTCTCTACATCTCTACAATTTTTCACGCATCTCCTCGCCATCAGCCGCGATCTAACTTTGTAGGAAGGCCTCTGGAGGTGCACCATGTCTGTCACCTTGGAGTATCATGATGTTGTGAATTTTTCCGGGAGATGCTCTGCAAGGCGCTCGATCCCCAGTTCGCTCGCGCTGTTCGGAGTGTTCTTACTGCCGATTCTTGTCTGCACCAGCCGCGCTCAAATTAGCAGTCCCTCCGCCGGCGCGGTTCACTCCGGTAGCCTCACGCCTCCAACCGCTGCTGTGATTCCACCAACTGCCGTTCGCGTGGCGCCCCCTAGGGGCATACCCGTCGGCCAGCCCGGACTTCCACTTGTCGGCTCAGGGTTCACGCGTCCCCCGAATGTTTCGCGCGACTCGCACGGCAATCGCGACGGACATCACCCCCATCACACTGCCGAGGGCACGGCCTATTATCCGTACGTCTACGGCATGCCCGTGCCTTACGCCGTCGATGTCAACGATGCCGACAATTCCAGTGAAGAAGACGATGATCCCGAATACCAGGGCGGCCCCACCATTTTCGACCGCCGCGGTTCCGGCCGGGACTCCTATGTACCCCCCTCATATCCAGGGCCGGCTCACGCACGAGATGCGTCGGCAGACCAGGCCCGCAGCGATCCTGCTCCCGATCCGCCGCAGCCGCCCACGACCTTGGTCTTCAAAGACGGTCGTCAACTCGAGGTGAACAACTACGCCATCGTCAGTCAAATGCTTTACGATCTGACTCCGGGCCATCCGCGGAAGATCGCTCTCGCCGATCTCGATCTTCCCGCCACGCAGAAACAAAACGACGATCGCGGCGTGGTCTTCCAACTCCCGCCATCCGCACAGGCCAACTGAGCATGCGCATCCTGAATCGCAATCGATGGCTACTGCTGGTGTGGCGCGGACACTGTTGTCCGCGTAGGGCCGACAGCAAAATCACGTTAGCAGGAAATTCCTATCGGCATCTTGTCCTTTGCACCATGCTAGCCTTCGCAACCCAGGCCGTGGCCCAGCGAGCCTCCGCCGCCCATGCTGCCGCCCCAACCCACTCCGGAGTCGCGCATTTAAATTCATCTGCAAACTTCGCCGTCGCAAACCACCGACACCCGTCCGCATTACGGCGTTCTTCCCCGTACCTTTCGCCCTACGCATCTCTGCCCTTCTTCGGCGACTCTTTCAACCCCGACGACATCTATTCCAGCGGATATCCTGTCGCCTCCGAGCCGCCCCCGTTCCTGATGCAAGCTATGCGCGACATGGCCGGCTCCGCCGCCAACCCTATGGGGCAAGCCATAAGTCCGCCCCCCAACCATCAACCCGCCGCCAACGATCCCCTGATGATCGAACTCCAGAACGGCCGCTATGTCCGTGTCGACAACAGCGCCGCCAACGGCGACGCCCTCCCGCTTAATCTGACGCCGAATCGCGCTCGCTCAAGTTCCATCCCCTCAACAATCACTGCCTCAGCTCCATCGCAAACTCTTCCCCCCGCAGTCCTGATTTTTCATGATGGACACAGCGAAGAAGTCCGCGACTATACCATCGCCGACGGAATGCTTTACGCCCGCGGTGACTACTACACCGACGGATACTGGAACAAGAAAATCGATCTCGCCACTCTCAACGTCGCCGAAACCATGCAGGCAAATGCCAGTCGCAGCGTGAAATTCACTCTGCCCTCATCCCCGAACGAAGTAATCACACGCCCTTAAATTGATTGCCGGTCATCAAGGGGCCCTCCTGAAGATTTGTCATTGCGAGCCGTACTTTGACGAGGAGTCGGCTTTTGGCTTTGATCGAAGCGCGGAATCGTCATCATCAACACCTCCCGATTCCGGCCCCCAAGGGGACGCGCATCGTGGTACAATATTATTTCGCAAACAACCTGGTAACCACCTGTAAATGCAGCCGCTTAGCAAGGATTTAACGAGATCAGCCGGACCGCCAAAAGCCCCGGTGCGCCATCCCCAACTCAAGCAGAAGCTAGCAGCTAGAGCCCAAAATGCCTGACGATCAAAATCCCGAACTCCCTCTGACTCCACCGCCCCCGGGCGACAACGGCAGTCCCGGCGCCCTGCACATTCAGCCCGTCAACATTGAAGACGAGATGAAGAAGTCGTATCTCGACTATTCGATGTCGGTCATCATCGGCCGCGCTCTGCCCGATGTCCGCGACGGACTCAAGCCCGTGCACCGCCGCATTCTCTACACCATGCAGCAGATGGGCCTGCAGCCCAATCGTGCCACGCGCAAGTGCGCCCGCATCGTCGGCGACGTCATGGGCAAATACCATCCCCACGGCAATCTCGCCGTGTATGACGCTCTCGTGCGCCTCGCGCAAACCTGGAGCCTTCGTTACCCGCTGATTTTTGGCCAGGGAAATTTCGGCTCCGTCGACGGCGATCCTCCTGCTGCCGATCGCTACACCGAAGCCAAACTCGCTCCCGTCTCCACCGCGCTCCTCGAAGATCTCGACAAAGAGACCGTCGATTTCCGTCCCAACTACGATGGCAGTGAAGTCGAGCCCGACGTTCTTCCCGCGCGCATTCCCAACCTACTCATCAATGGCTCCGACGGAATCGCCGTCGGCATGGCCACAAAAATTCCCCCGCATAACCTCACCGAAATCATCAGCGCAACCATCAGCCTCATCAACGACCCCAGTGCCCAGCTCGCCGAAATTCTAAAATCTGTTCAGGGACCAGACTTTCCCACCGCCGGCATTATCCACGGTCGCGCTGGGATCTTCGAGGCCTACCGCACCGGTCGCGGCCGCTTCATGATGCGCGCCAAGGCTGCCATCGAAAACATCTCCAAAGACCGTCAGGCCATCATCGTCACCGAAATTCCCTATCAGGTAAACAAGGCCGTCCTCGTCAAACGCATCGCCCAACTCGTCAACGACAAGGAAATTGAAGACATCTCCGACGTGCGCGACGAAAGCGATCGCGACGGCATGCGCGTCGTGGTCGAACTTAAGCGCGGCACCGAGCCTCAGATCGTGCTCAACCAGCTCTACAAACACACTTCCATGCAGGAAGGTTTTTCCATGATCCTGCTGGCGGTGGTGAACGGACAGCCGCGCGAAATGGGCCTGATTCAGGCCATCAAGCACTTCATCAATCACCGCGTCGAAGTCGTCCGCCGCCGCACCGCCTTCCTTTTACAGAAAGCCAAAGACCGCGAGCACATCCTCGAAGGCTATCTCAACGCGCTCGATCACCTTGACAATGTCATCGCCATCATTCGCGGCAGCTCCAATCGCGCCGATGCCCGGGAAAATTTAGTCGCCTACTTCGGCGGCAAGAAAATCGATATCAACACCACCGGCCGCGCTCCCAAGCTCGATCCGGAAAAGCCTTTCACCGCGCGACAGGCCGACGCTATCCTCGAACTGCAACTGCACCGCCTCACCAAACTTTCCATCGACGAAATTTCCAACGAGTTGAAAGAGGTTCGCGGCCGCATTGAAGACTACGAATCCATTCTGGCCTCGGAGAAAAAACTGCGCGGCGTCATCATCAAAGAACTCGAAGAAGTGAAAGAACTCTACGGAGACGAGCGCCGCACTCGCATCGAAGACGAGGCTGCGGAAATCGTTCTCGAAGACCTCATCGCCGACGAGCAGGTCGCCGTCACCTTCAGCCACTCCGGCTACATGAAGCGCACGCCTATCTCCACCTACCGCATGCAGCGCCGCGGTGGCAGCGGGCGCACCGGCATGAAGACCCGCGACGAGGATTTCGTCGAGCATCTCTTCATCGCGTCAACTCACGCCTATATCCTCATCTTTACCAACAAGGGCCGCGTCTACTGGCTGAAGGTCTATGAAATTCCTGACGTCAGCGCCGCCGGCAAAGGCAAGCACATCGGCAACCTGATCGGATTGCAGCCCGGGGAAACCGTGCGCACCATGCTCGCCGTGCGCAATCTCGAAGAAGAAAATAAATTCATTTTCTTCGCCACTCGCAACGGACTGGTAAAAAAATCCGAGCTCCGCGAGTTCATGCACGTCCGCTCGAACGGCATCAACGCCATCAGCATCGAAGATGGGGACGAACTCGTCGCCGCCCGAATCACCAACGGTGATCAGATCGTTTTCATCGCGTCGCACGAAGGCATGGCTGTCCGCTTCGACGAAAATCACGTTCGTCCCATGGGCCGAGCTGCCTACGGTGTGAACGGTATCAACCTGGAGGAGGGCGATTACGTGGTCGGCATGACGGTAACTCCAAAGCCTGGCGCTGCCCCGGTCGGCGCACCCGCAGCAGGCGAGGATGCCATCGACAAAGCCGCCGCCGCTGCAACGGCAGCCCCGGGTACAACTGCAATCCCCGAAGTCGTCGACCTAACGCAGAAAGGCACGCTGATTCTCTCCGTAACCGAAAACGGATACGGCAAGCGAACGCCCGCCGACGAGTATCGCCTCACCAACCGCGCCGGCAAAGGTGTAATCAATATCAAAACGACGGAGCGTGTCGGCAAAGTGGTCGCCATCGCCCTCGTCGACGAGACCTCTCAGGTCATGCTCATCAGCCACTACGGCAAAATCATTCGCATGGATTCCAAAACCATCCGCGAATCCGGCCGCAACGCCCAAGGCGTCCGCCTGCTCAACATGGAGCCCGGCGATCGCGTAGCCGCCGCCGTTGTCCTCGCGCCCGATGAAGAACCGACCAACGGAGGCACGCTGCTTCAGTAGTCCATCGGTTGTGGGTGGACGCCGTGGTGTGGTTTGTAAGCGTCTGACCAACCCGCCTGTGCGACAGATTGGGTCTGTGCTGATGTGCCAGGATGACCGCAAAAACAGAGTTGCCAGCGGCCGAGCGAGTTTTGCCAGAGTGGAGGTTTGAGCTTCGGCGCACTGGATCGCCATCTAAAGAGACTGCGTTGGAACTAAAGGCGTAAGCCAATTTCCTCGGCCGGTCGGTTGGTGCCGGTGGAGTTGGACGCCAGGAAATCGCCGACACAGCAGAAACCGAGTTTTGGGCCGGCCGTGGTGCTGCCGAGCGGGTACCGGACCGAGCTACATCCCCACTGGATACGCTCGAGCGCCGGGTGAGTTTGCTCGAGCTGGCCTAAGCCGTGTTTGGACTGGGTCCAGCTACAAGGATCTATCTCGCTGATCGACCATGGCTGAAGAGTTCTGCGTCGAGCTAGAATGTGATCCTTCCGTGAACCTGCCCCAGCCTGCCCTCCACGCCGGCGCCTGGTACGCAGCAGGCAACTGGCCGAATGGCGTTGCACCCTTGGGTGCGACAGGCGTCCCCCGCAACCGGGCCGATTGTGACGGCTGTTGCGCAGAGGCGAGTTTTGAGTCGTTTCGTCCCTCAGGACGCCTCAACGCGCCCCAATAAAACGGGCCACCAGCCTTGGCTGATGGCCCGAAATGCAGTTCCAGCATGGTCTAGAAGGTCAGATGCATGCCAAACTCCAGCACTCGAGGCGAACCCAGACCGAACACGCCCGTTCCATTCCCGACACGGTAGGACTGCGCGCTCGTGCTTCCGGCGGCAATACTGTTGATCGAACCACTACCTTGGGTAAGCCAGCCGGTCATCACGCCCGGAGGCTGGTTGAAGTTGGAGAAGTTGGCCACATTGTAGAAGCCAATACTGGGCTCCACTGTGAGCCGGTCGTTGAAGCGGTGAACCCAGCTGGCCTTGAAATCCAAGGCTCTAGTCCATGGGTAAGTCAACTGGTTGGGTGGGGCCTGCGCCACGATCGGAGCCACGGCGCCAATCTGTTGCAATTGCGCGACGGTAAACAAGCCGGCGGTGACCAGCTTCTGGCCGGCCGGGGTTGGCTCATTTCCGTAGGTCGCGTTGTAGCCGTTGATTGCGTTGTTCATTCCAGTCACGCCAAACTGGCGGCCGAACGAACCGTTGGTGGTGCCGGGCATGGGTTGATCGAAAATCCCACTTCCGGTGAAGTCGGTCTGGTAGATTTGCCCCGGAGTAAAATTTTGACCGATAATCGCCGGGCTGGACAGCGGGCTATAGAAGTGAGAGATGATCCCAAAACGGAAGCCACGGGGTACATCGAAGCTTCCGCCGAAGGAGATCTGCTGGGTGCGGTCGAGCAATGACGGCCCCATGAATCGCAACGGCTGATTGTTGTCCGCCGCGGTGAGGACGAAATCCTGATCATTGGCAGCCGCCGGGTTCCCCGGGGGTGGGGGGCCCTGGAATGCCGCGGGATTTACAAATCTCGACAGCGAGTAGGCGACTTGGAAATTTGCCGCCTTCAGCCCGGGAGCCGGGTTCACAACGTTCTGCGTCAACTTCATCTGCAGGGCGTTGTAGACCGAACGGCTGATGGGCTCCTCCATGTAAAACTGACCTAGCGCTGGATTGGTCCCGGTGAAGGCGCAAGCGCAAGCCCCGCCCGCATCAAGAGGGCTTCCCATGTTGTTTTTCACGAAATCGCCTATCTTAGCTCCCGCATTGATGGTCGACTGAAGGTCCCCAGGGTGTCCGAAAGCTGTCTCAGTCGCGGAGATCGCGGCTGCGGCATTGGTAGGGTTAAAGTTAGTGATGTCCCCGGCGTGGTTGAGATCAACCGCGAGCAGGGCGTGGGTCTCAACGTTCCGCAGGAAATCCGCGCTGAACACCATTCCGTGACGGATTTCGCGCTGGATGCCGAGGTTCATCTGCACCGCGCGGGGGCTGACATAGTTGGAATCGAACAGTCCCTGGCTATTGTTGTAGGCGTTTACGTTCGCGCCAAAGAGTTTATTGCCTGGCGTCAAGTAGTTGCCGATGTAGGCCCCATTGGGGTTCGTCAGGCTGAAAGGCGTGTTGGCTTTGAACGTATTCTCGAAGGCTGCTATGGTCGAGGCCGCATTGCCGATGGTATCCGAGCAGGCAGTTGCCGTAGTTTCACCCAAGGCGAGTTGAGCTGGATCCGGCCCTATCACTCCCGTCCCATTTGAGCAAGGTTGCACAATCTGGAGGAATGCACCATTTTTTAAGCGCGAGGGCCGGTCAAAGAGAACGTTGTTGAAGATGACGTTCTCATAGTACAGTCCGATGCCGCCACGAACGACGGTCTTGCCATCTCCCTTCGGATCCCAGGCAATGCCCAATTGCGGAGCGAAGTTGCGATTGGGATTGTTCACCGCGTTTCCATGTCCAGGAAAGAACTGGTTGATGGGAGCGATGGCGGGAAGGTCGCTGTCGGTCCGGCCTGTGTCGCGTTCCCAACGCAAGCCGAGGGCAACGGTCAGATTCGACCGCACCTTCCAGCTATCGCCGATATATAAGGACAAGCGATTGTCCGGTCCCAGGCCGCCTGCCGGGAACCCCAAGGCAGGTTGAGTGGTGGAGAAGCCTTGACCATTCGATGCGAGCACCTGACTTATGTGGTCGTCTAGCGGGTTGCCGTCAGGGGGAGGAGTGGTACCACTGATCTGCGGAGCGGTACCAAAGAAGCTGGCAAAGCCGCCGCCCTGAATATGGTTGAAGCCGAAACCGTAACGCAGGATGTGCTTGCCCATGATCCTGCTGCCGTCATACTTGATCTGATGGTCGCTTTGCGGAGTGCTTTGCGGCGCCAGCTCGTTCGGGCCCGAGCTGAAGCTCCCGATGAAGATATTGACCCCGAGGTTGGCAAATGGCAGGCTCGTCCCCGTTACGGCGTCGACGATGTGGTTCTGGAACTTCAGATACGAAAACCGGATGGTATGGGTGAAGCGGCCGGTGTTGAAATCTAAGCCCGCGACTATGTTCCGCGTGTAGTCTTTGTTGTTGTAGACAGAGAAACTACTTGGGAAAAAGGTGGCGTCGGCTGAATTTTGGAAGTAGTTGAAACGGCCAAAGAGACGCGCGGTCTTGGTCAGTGAGTAGTCCAAGCGGCCGGTCAACTCATCTTCTTTGAAGGGAGATTGAAAGGTTCCCGAAAAAGCCTGGTACGGAGCCGCTTGGAGAACCGGCGCAGCCTGGTGCTGCAGGGTGCGCTCGCCGTCCAGGAAGAAGAACAGCTTGTCCTTCATGAGCGGTCCACCTAGGTCGGCGCCTTCCTGGTTGCGCTGGAAAGGGGTGGGGATTCTCTGGCCAGTCAGTGGGTTGTCGGGCGCAGGCAGGTTGGCGGCGACAGCGCTGTCGCGGAACAAGCCGAAGGCCTCGCCATGGAACGCGTTGGTGCCCGACTTGGTGGTCACGTTCACCGCGCCGGACGAAGTCAGATCGTTTGAGAGATCCAGGCTGGACTGCGCCAGCGAGAATTCCTGAATCGAGCTCGCCGGGATGTCTTCGGTCGTGGTGCCCACCGTCTCGTCGCTGACATCCACGCCGTCAACATTGATGCGGGCGGTGCGGCCAAAACGGCCGCCGAACGAAACTGAAGAGTAGCCGACTTTGGTCGGGTCGAAATTCGACCCGTCCTGAATCTGGACGCCAGGTTCAAGCTGCGCCAGATCAAGGAAGTTGCGGCCGTTTACGGGCAGGTTTGAAATTTGCGACGCAGTGAGGACGCCTTGCACTTCGGCCTGTTCCGTGTTTACGCC
>DATNKA010000903.1:0-7204 GCA_035603655.1 Candidatus Acidiferrales bacterium
TTCAAGGCCACGCCAGAGGCCAAAAAATTGAGCCGCGCCGTACACCTGCAGGGTGATGCCGTGCCAGTTACCGTGCGCCACTCAAACAGCCGATCGGGGAATCCATGGGGGCCGGCAACCACGGCCTCCATGGCGGTAAGGTTCTATCTTCCTGATGGCACAGTAACGGATCTAGTCTCTCTGCCGATACCGCTCTTTTTTGCGCGCACACCCGAAGAAACCCTCGAGTTTCTGGAGGCGGCGCGGCCCGATCCGAACACCGCCGAGCCTGATCCAAATAGACTCGGGCCGTTCCTGGCAGCCCACCCCTGGGTCGCGCATGCAGTCCAACTCGCGAAAGGCTTGCCCGCATCGGTGAGCCTTGCCCAGACGGCGTTCCACATGCTTCACGCCTTTCGCTTTGTGAACGCTGCGGATGAAGCCCAGTACGCTCGTTATCACTGGGAACCCGAGGCTGGCACGGCTGGTCAGACGCTGGAAGACTTACAGAAGCAACCGCCGAATTATCTCTTTGATGAACTCGATGCGCGTCTGCGCAAGGGGCCGGTGGTTTTCAATCTCGTCCTGCAGCTTGCCGGAGATGGTGACGCGCTTGATGACCCGAGCTCACCCTGGCCCGACAATCGTCCACGCGTGCACATTGGGCAACTCAAGATCATGCGAACCACCACCGTCGAAGAGATCGGCGATCCAGTGATGATGCACGATCCTACACGCCTGACTGATGGTATCGAGCCATCGGACGATCCCGTGCTCGCGGTGCGCCGTGGCGTATATGAAGTTTCGGTCGCCTACCGGACAGGCGGGTGGAAGGGACGTCAGGCGGCATGGGAGCGCGGAGGGATTTGCCCTTTCGGGGGAACCTCGAAGTGAGCAATATACAGTCGACTGTCCTCATGATCCTCGTGCTAATCAGCTGGCAACAGGTAGCCCGTTACCACAGCAAGCTCGGGCAATGGATTCAAATTGGAATTTGCTGCCCGCGATTTCTCTTACTCCTCAACTCTTTGTGCGAATCGCCGCACTGGACGAGATTGGCATGTACGTTGCAGTGGTAGAGATCGGTCGCCTCCCCTAGGCGCGGCTCTTCACGTGAAACCATCATGGTTGCAGTGAAGGTCCCCGCGCGAGATTCAACACTATGATGTGCCCGCGACAGATGGGCCTAGAAACGGAAAGTTCGCAATAGCTTCGTGGCAACCTAGATTACGAGCTAAGAGGAGAAAGAAGCCAATGTCTTTGAACAAACCAGTACGTCGCATCGCCATCGTCGGCACAGGAGCCATCGGCGCGAGCTGGGCCGCCCTGTACCTTGCGCGTGGGTTCAATGTCGTCGCAACCGATCCAGCACCAAATGCCGAAGCCAACCTGCGTCAGTATGTTGATGCTGCATGGAAAGACCTCACAGTACTCGGACTCTCGCCAAAAGCATCGCGCGACCATCTTGAGTTCACTCTCGACATGAAGAAGGCGCTTGCGGATGTTGACTTTGTCCAGGAGAACGGGCCAGAGCGGCAGGACTTCAAGATCAAACTGTTCGCGGATATGGACGCGGCCACCCCCACAGATTCGATCATTGCGTCGAGCTCATCCTCACTGACCATGAGCGCGACGCAGTCCGCCTGCAAACATCCGGAACGCTGCGTCATCGGGCATCCTTTCAATCCACCCCACGTCATTCCCCTGGTCGAGGTGGTCGCGGGCGCAAAAACATCATCAGAAACCGTCCGACAGGCGATGGCGTTTTACACGTCGATTGGCAAGAAGCCGATCCATCTCCGAAAAGAAATGGCCGGCCATGTCGCGAACCGCCTCCAGGCCGCGCTCTATCGCGAGGTTGTGTACCTTGTTGAGCAGGGTGTGCTGGATGTAGCTGACGCGGATGCTGCAGTGTGCTGGGGACCGGGCCCGCGCTGGGGAGTGATGGGACCCAATCTCCTGTTTCATCTCGGCGGTGGTCAAGGTGGGATTCAGCATTTCATGGAGCACCTCTCCGGCCCATTGGTGGGTTTGTGGAAAGATCTCGGGCCGCTTACCGAATTCACTCCGCAGGTTAAGCAGACGATCATCGATGGCGTCCTGCAGGAGGCCGCAGGCCGCTCAATCGACCAGCTTGCTGAGGAGCGAGACGAAGTGCTGTTGGGATTGCTGGCGCTGCGGACAAAGCAGGCCAAACCATATGCGGTCGCTCCGAAGATGGCGAAGGTGAAATAACAGGCCGCGCTCTGTTGAAGCCGATTGACCGATTCTTGATGAACTCACATATGGAGGACTTCGTGGCCACTGCAATACAGGAAACCAACGCAACGAAAGCTGGCAAGAAAACGGCACCACTCCCGGCTCCTAATAGCGACTTTTACGGACTCGTCGAGACTCTGTCCGCCGAGGACGTGGCGGTTGTTAGGCAGGTGCGCTCCTTTCTGGAGACGAAGGTCGCGCCAATCATCAACAAATATTGGATCGACGATGCCTTTCCTTTCGAAATAGTGTCCGGCCTTAAGGATCTGAACATCGGCGGGCTTGCAATGAAGGGCTACGGCTGCAGAGGCGGAAGCGTTCTGCTGTTTGGCCTGGTCGCAATGGAGATGGCGCGCGTCGACGTGTCCATTGCGACATTTTTCGGGGTCCACAACGGCCTGGCGATGGGTTCCATTTACCTGGGCGGATCGGAAGAACAAAAACAGAAGTGGCTTCCGCCGATGGCTCGCATGGAAAAGATCGGCTGCTTCGGGCTCACGGAGCCGCTGGTGGGTTCCGGAGCGGCCGGCGGCCTGCTGACGACGGCGAAACGCGCGGGCGACACCTGGGTCCTCAACGGCCAGAAGAAATGGATCGGAAACGCCCCCTGGTGCGATATCTCCATCATCTGGGCGCGCGATTTGGCGGACAACCAAGTCAAGTCATTCATCGTGGAGAACAAAACCACGCCTGGTTTTAAGGTGGACAAAATCGAGAACAAGATTGCGCTCAAGGTAGTCCAGAACGGCTTGATCACGATGGAGAACTGCCGGGTGCCAGAGGAAAAGCGTCTTCAGGGAGATAAATCGTTCCGTGACACTGCAAGAGTGTTGAAGATGACGCGCTACCTGGTTGGATGGGAGGCCACAGGATGCGCGATGGGCGCCTACGAAAATGCTCTCAAGTACTGCCAGGAGCGTCTGCAATTCGGAAAGCCGATTGGCTCATTCCAGTTGGTACAGGACCTGCTCGCGAGGATGCTCGCAAACATCACAGCGTCGCAATGCCTGGTGGTTCGTATGGCTCAACTACAGGCCGAAGGCAAGCTAACGGACGCCCACGCGGCGCTGGCGAAGGCGTTCACCACGTCCAAGTGCCGTGAGACGGTCGCATGGGCACGGGAGTTGTTGGGTGGCAATGGCATTGCGGCCGACTACAACGTAGCGCGATTCTTCGCGGACGCGGAAGCCCTCTACTCTTACGAAGGTACATTCCAGATGCAGAATCTGATCGTTGGCAAAGCCATCACCGGTTTCAGCGCCTTTGTGTAGAGAACACGGAACACGGCTAGCCAACGAAGGATCACGTTTTGAGTTTTCCCCACAAGGAGCAAGAGAATGTCGCCGACTGTCACCAAACCGAAGCTCACAAATTCCGACTCCAAAACCACTTCAGGCCGGCTGTTCTTCTTGGATCTCGGCGGTGGCCGCGTGATGTCAGCGAACCCCGACGGCTCCGATCTGAAAACCATCGTCAGCGAAGGTAGAAAACTTCCCGATGGGCTAATTGTCGACGCCGAAGCCGCTCACATCTACTGGACGAACATGGGAAACCCCAACGCGAATGATGGTTCCATCGATCGCTCCGATATCGATGGGAAGAATCTCACGACCATCATTCCGGCGGGTGGCACGTTTACTCCCAAGCAAATCCAACTCGACAAGAAAAATGGCAAGCTCTATTGGTCCGATCGGGAAGGCATGCGCGTGATGCGGTCCAATCTGGATGGTTCCGATGTCGAAACCCTCGTTGACACCAGCCAGGGCGACTCCCGCCCCGGTAAGGACGCGAGAAAATGGTGCGTGGGTATCGCCGTCGACGCTGACGGAGGCAAGTTTTATTGGACGCAGAAAGGCAATGACAACGCCGGACAGGGCCGCATTTTTCGCGCCAATCTGGAAATCCCGAAGGGGCAGACCCCCTCGAACCGCAACGACATCGAAGTTCTATTCGATGGTCTGCCCGAGCCAATCGATCTGGACCTCGATCTGCCCAATGGGATGGTGTACTGGACGGATCGTGGGGACCCCCCGCGAGGTAACACTGTGAACCGAGCGCCCATGGATGTTGCACCTGGGAATCGCAAAGAGCCGGAAATTGTCTTTACCCATCTGATGGAAGGAATTGGTTTGTCGTTGGACCTGAAAGGTGGGCGTATGTTCATAACCGATTTCGGCGGTTCCGTTTACAGCGCGAACCTCGATGGATCGAACAAGAAGACGCTGCTCGTTGCTCAAGGAAATCTGACGGGCATCGCATACGCGGAACTGCCTGCGAGGTCGTAGCCAAGGCCTGGTTGGATCCGTCTCCTAGAGGAGGAATGTTGTGAGTTTGAAAGGGATACCAACACCTGAGCAGAACAAGTGTGCGCACATGCCATGTCGCTGTACCGTGCCGGCTGGCGAAAAATACTGCGGTCCAGGCTGTGAGGAAGCGGGATCGGAAGAAGTCGAGATTGCATGTCAGTGTGACCACGGAGCCTGCCCGCTTACCGCCTAGAGACAGCATCGAGAACGGCTTCGAAAGACAGAGGGGTGAGCGATTACTCAAGCCGCGGAGATCGACAGTTTGTTGAAGATCACAGTCACTCGCAGTGAAGGAGCGGCGCAACTCTGCTTGAGTGGTCGCATCACAATCGACTCATCGCCGGAGCTTCGGGAACAACTCCTTGCGCTGCTCAGCGGAGAGCCATTAGAAGGCCTAACGGTCGATTTGTCAAATGTTCCCTACATGGATCTCTCCGGTATTGCCACCCTGCTGGAAGCTCTGAAGATTGCGCGTAGCCGCAAGACTGGACTCCAATTGACGGGATTGCACGATCGGCCGCGATACTTATTCGAGGTCACGGGCCTGCTGTCCTTGTTCGAGAATTGTGGCCCCGTAAGTGCTCCCTCCATACCGAAGGCGCAGTGATGGCAACTCTTATCGAAGGCGTCGGGAAGAAAACGCTCAACCAACTCGACTACGTGGGAGGTCTCAGCATTCAGTTGTGGGCAGCCCTGCGTGCCATGGGAGCATCGCTCCCTTTCGTTGGGAATCGATATCGCTGGAAAACATCCGTGGCCCAGATGCTGCAGATTGGGGTTTCAGCACTACCGATGGTTGGACTTATGGCGGTCTGCAGCGGATTCATCCTTGCCATGCAGGGAGCATCCGAACTCCGCCGTTTGGGTGCGATGCACTACGTCATCGACCTGGTCGCTGTTGGCTTCATGCGCGAACTGGGGCCTCTTCTAACTGCAATCGCTGTCAGTGGCCGCTCGGGTTCAGCATTCGCTGCAGAAATTGGCACTATGAGGGTAACAGAGGAAATCGATGCACTCCGGGTCATGGCTTTTGAACCCGTGGAATTCGTGTTGGCTCCGAAATATCTGGCCGCGTTAATCATGGTGCCGTGTCTCAGCATCGCATCGAACGTCTGCGGGATCCTCGCAGGCGGAATCTTCATGTTTTTCAGTACTCATCTTGGTCTGGGCCTCTATTTGCGATATGTGTTGACGTCCATCCAGTTGCGCGACGTGATCAGCGGACTCATCAAGAGCGTAGCGTTTGCGACCATCATCGTTCACGTGGGCTGCCTGGAAGGGTTCCGGGTTCACGGAGGCCCGGATTCCGTCGGCAGGTCCACCACGACCGCTGTGGTCAAGTCCACTTTCCTCGTCATTGTTGCCGACGTTGTCTTCACTGCGATCTTCTACTTCACGGGGACGCGGTGAAGGCGATTATCTCGGTTCGCGATCTAGTTGTTGAGTACGACGGTCGCCGGGTGCTGGACGGCCTCAACCTGGACATCGAACCGGGAGAGACGATGGTCTTGTTGGGGGGCAGCGGGTCGGGAAAAAGCACGCTGCTGCGCCAGATGCTCGGCCTTGAACGCGCACATTCCGGCAGCGTCTTCGTGAAAGGAATTGACATCACTTGCTGTTCACAAGCCGAACTACGACGAGTGCGGCGTTCGGTCGGTGTTGCGTTCCAGAGTGCGGCACTGTTCAATTCCTATTCCATAAAGGACAACGTTGCGCTCGCTTTGCGCGAACATACCGCGCTCGCCCCGTCCATCATTGATCTTATGGTCTGGATGAAACTTGCCGGGGTTGGTCTGGCAGAATTCGGCCACCTGCATCCGCAGGAGCTGTCTGGTGGTATGAAAAAGCGCGCGGCGGTAGCGCGCGCACTTGCGCTCGATCCCGAGATCCTGGTGTTCGATGAACCGTCTGCCGGACTTGATCCAATTGTGGCTGCAGAACTCGATGAGGTGATTCTGCTTCTCAAACGAGCTTATCAGATGACAGTAATCGTCGTGACGCATGAGTTGCCGAGCGCGTTCCGCATCGCAGACCGGATCGCCATGTTATACAAAGGCTCGTTTCTCGCAGTCGGAACCAAAGATGAGATTAGGAATAGTCAGCATCCCCGGATCCGGCAGTTCCTTGACCGTGTGCCGGACAAGATGGCGGACGCTCCTGCGTTGGCAGCTTCGTTCGAAAAATACGTGCGCGCCCAGGAAGTAAACCTGTGACAACGGAGGCAAAAGTTGGAGCCTTTGTGCTGGCGTCGCTTTTGATATTGACATCGACGGTCGTCTATCTGGCGAACGCTCAGTTCCGCGGTGGCAAGGTGCCTTATCGTACATACTTGCGTTATGCGGGTGGACTTGAAGCCGGTGCTCCCGTCCTGTTCGGAGGAATCAAAGCGGGCAACGTTACCAGTGTACGTCCATGGCCATCTGACCCGACTCGCATCGAAATTCTGATAGAGATCAAAGAAGGAACACCCGTAAACCAGAAGAGCGTCGCGAAGCTCGGATCAGTAAGCGTCATGAGCGAACCGGCGCTGATGGTCAGCACAGGCACTAATGAAGCAGATCGGATCGCACCTGACCATGCGATTCCTTCACAGGAAAGCATTGCCCTGGATGAGATCGCAGCCAAAATCGCTACCGTGGCCGGCAACGCAAACGACTTGA
>DATNKA010000904.1:0-13160 GCA_035603655.1 Candidatus Acidiferrales bacterium
CCCAAACCTATTCTTCAAGTCTTTGGCAGAAGAGATCCACCGTAGCCAAATGGCGAAACCCGTTTGTTACAATTCTTGATATGAACCTACAAGGGTCCTTTGTCGATGTGCCGGCTGCGATCGAGGAGATCCGCGCCGGCCGCATGATCGTGGTGGTGGACGACGAAGACCGCGAGAACGAAGGGGATCTCACGCTGGCGGCCGAGAAAGTTACGCCCGAGGCTATCAACTTCATGGCCAAGTACGGACGTGGACTGATTTGTCTGGCCATGACGGAGGAGAGGCTGGATCATCTGCGGGTGGGGCCGATGAGCGCTGAGAATACTTCGCAATACGGTACTGCGTTCTGTGAGACGATCGACGCGCGTTTGGGCGTGACCACGGGAATATCCGCGTATGATCGTGCGCGGACGATTCAGGTGGCCATTGATCCTGCGACCAAACCCTCGGACTTGGCGCGGCCGGGTCACGTGTTCCCTCTTCGCGCACGAAAGGGCGGAGTGCTAGTGCGCGCGGGGCAAACTGAAGCCTCCGTCGATCTTGCGCGGCTGGCAGAAATGATTCCCGCAGGTATTATTTGCGAAATCATGAAGGATGACGGAACCATGGCGCGGGTTCCGGATCTGATCGAATTCTGTAACCAGCATGGATTGAAGATGCTGACGGTGGCGGAGCTGATCCGCTACCGGATGGCGCATGAACGCTACGTGCATCGTGTTGGCGAGGCTTTGGTGGATACGCGCTACGGACAGTTCAGGCTGATCGCCTATGAGAGCGAAGTGGATGGTGGAGAGTCACACGTGGCGTTGATTCGTGGAGATGTGGGGGAGGTTAACCAGAACAGCGATGCCCTGGTGCTGGTGCGCATGCACGCTCATTGCTTGATGGGCGACGTGTTTGGATCCACCGGTTGCGAGTGTCATGCCACACTGGAGGGCTCGCTGCGACGGATTGCACAAGAAGGGCGAGGGGCTTTGATCTACCTGCACCAGACGTCGCAGGGATTTTCAAAAGAGAAAATCGGAGAACGGACCGCGTTGACCTTTCACCGGGGAAGGAAATTGCCGGCGCTGCTCGATAACGAACGCCAAACACAGCGCGAGATTGGAATAGGGGCGCAGATACTTTCGGACCTGAACCTGAGGCGAATCCGGCTTCTGACGAACCGGCCGAAGAAAGTTGCGGCGCTCGAAGGGTTCGGGATTGAGATCGTAGACCAGGTTCCTGTCGAGTTGAGCGAACTGCAGGCGGGTAAGGGCTGAATGCCGCAGACGCGTCCTGGGATCGATTAAAAGGGCTTGCGCACCACCACTTCGCTGTCACGAATGAAAAACTGCGCGGAACATTTTTCGGATCCGCAGATGACGGGGACTAGACCGTTGATTTGCCGGCGGGTGATGAGTCCCAGCATACCGCAGGATGGGCAAGCTAACACGGCCCAATAGGGATCTTCCTTTTCGCCGACTTCACCGGCATTTTCCAGCACAAAGACGGTTCCGGGCTGCATGTGTTCCGGGATCCATTCATTAATCAAGTCCAGTTCGCCGACCATGTTTCCCCCTTGTGAACCAAACCTTGTTAGCCAAAATTGGTAAACCAAATCCGGTTACGAAACCGCTTTGCCTAGGAGACCTTTCTAGCACGCCGGCGCTCGGCCGACGCTATTACGGAAGTACTCGATTTTCTGGCGACGACCTCAGCGCGTACATGTCGGACGGCGTCGCTGAGGCAAACCCCCAGAATCGGCTGACTGGAATTTTTTAGGATATCGACGATTTGCCGCGCCGATGTTTCGAGATAGAGGTGCGTGCCATCCGTGAGCAGGTGGACGTCGGAGCTGCGGCTGACGATGTCCGCCAAGCCCTTTTTGAACTCCCGGTCCAGAAAGCGCATGACCTTTCGTACTCCCTGGAGTGAAAAGCCTTTGCGCCGGAGTTCGCAGATGACTGCGACCTCGGTGAGGTTCTGCATGGAATACAGACGGCGACGGCCTTCTCTTTCTGGCTTGACAACGCCGCGTTCGTCCCACCACTGGAGCTGGCGGGCGGTGATGCCAGTCAGGGCGATCACATCATTTGAAGGAAATCGATCCTGCATTCGTCTCCGAGTATGTTTGAAACAATTTTCGAGCCCAATGTTTCAAACATTTTAGACACGAGTGGGCGGGAGTCAAGGAAGAATAGTAGGCGAGGGGTTAACTAAAAGAGTGCGGGACAGATTCAGGACAGCCGCCCCCGACGAAGTGGACGATTTCGAGGTGATCGCCGTCTTTCAGGATGGTCTGAGTCCAACGGTCGCGCGGGGCGATTTCGCGATTGAGTTCAATGGCGACGCGGTCGGACTTCATATCGAGCGATTCGATCAGCGCCGCGAGCGTGAATTGGGCGGACGGCGAAGGGTCCTCGAAGGTGCGGGCTTCTCCGTTTATGTGCAGTTTCATCAACTAGATTTTCTCACGGGGGGCGGCTACGCCTACTCGGACTTGCGCAATACGAACTTTCGGGTCACGGTGCGGCCGTCGTGGTTGGCTTGAACGATGACGGAGGAGTCTGGTAAGGCGGACTCGTCGACCTCGATGGAGATTTCGGCGCTGCCTGCGGAATCGGTGATCACCTGGGTATAAAAGGGTGCGGCGTCGACCCGGGCGAAGCGAAACGTAAGACGTGCGTTCGGGAGGGCGGATCCGCCTTCGGTGGCGCGCAATCGCATGGTCAGATTACGGTCCGCATGAACCGAAAGAGCATTTTCCCATTGGATGTCGAGTTGTTTAATGGCGGCTAAGGTTTCGGTTTCGGCGTGATCGAGGACGCTTTCCAACTTCCCTTCCCGGATGGCTTCAAGGACCAGGCGATGCTGGTCGCGCAACTGCTGCTCTTTTTGGGCATCGCTAAAGCCGGCTTCCAGCGAGGTCGCGTAGGAAATTGCCTTCTTGCCGACGCACCTTCCGCGCATGAAGACTTGAGTCTGGAGCAGTTTTTCGCTCTCCCGCGCCTCGCTTTGCACGTGATAGATGGTGTCACCGTGTTTTACGTCGGTATTGAAGCCAAAAATCATGAGTGAATCTGTAATTGGGCGGTTAGGCGATTTTGCCTGAAAACTTAAACACCCTGAGCTTACAACGTTTGCGGGGTTATCAGGGTTTAGAATTTCGGCTCTCCGAACTAAGCGATCGCAAACTGATCAAATTCTCCCTCCGTTCCCTTGACACTCGCGCGCACCAGCACCTAATCTAGAATGTTTAGTTCGCGCTTGGCGCGAATTATATATACGCTCCGCTATGCCAGACAATTACTTCGCAAGCTACCTGCCTTTCCTGATCCACATTCTGCTGGCGGGGGGGATTGCGACTGCCATTATCACGCTTTCCTGGCTGATTGGGCAGCGGAAACCGACTCGGGCAAAGATGTCTCCCTACGAATCGGGTATGACCCCGGTGGGCGATGCTCGGGGGCGTTTTTCGGTGAAGTTCTATCTGGTGGCGATGCTCTTTATTCTCTTCGACGTGGAAGCCATATTTCTTTATCCGTGGGCTGTGATTCTGCACGATCTCAAACATTTTGGGCTATGGGAAATGTTTGTATATATCGGGATTGTTCTCGTCGGATTCTTTTATGTGTGGAAAAAAGGCGTGCTGGATTGGGGTCCAGAGGCCGTGCGGCGGGGAACACAGTAATGGCTTTGGCACCTGCGATCACCGATCTTGAGCAACTGAAGGGTCATCCCGCGGTGGCACGACTGCTGGCCTGGAATCGAGCGGCGGTTACGGGAGCCAAGTTCGACCGCGATGAGATGTCGATTTACATCGATCGAGCGAATATTCGCGAGGTTTGCGCTCTGCTGCGTGATGACGCAGAGTGCGCGTTCAACTTCCTTTCCGACGTCACCTGCGTGGATTGGTATCCGGCGGAGCCTCGGTTTGAAGTGATCTACCATCTGTTGTCGATTCCTAATAAGGAACGCTTGCGGCTAAAGGTCCAACTGGACAGTGCCAGTCCGGTGGTGGAGTCGCTGTGTTCGGTTTGGCCGGGGGCGAATTATTTTGAGCGGGAAGTTTTTGATTTGTTCGGGATTCGCTTCACAGGCCATCCTTACTTGCTTCGGCTTTTGATGCCGGAGGATTGGGAAGGCCATCCTTTGCGCAAAGATTATCCGGTGGAGGGCTACCGCTAGCCATGGCGCACCTGACACCGACGCTAGTTCTCGAGCCCGGGCAGGATCGCACGATGATCCTGAACATGGGTCCGCAGCATCCCTCTACGCATGGCGTGCTGCGGGTTCTGCTGGAGATCGATGGCGAGACCGTGGTTCGGATTATGCCGGATATCGGATTCCTGCACACCGGAATTGAAAAGACGTGTGAGGCGAAGTTTTATCAACAGGTGGTGCCGCTGACCGACCGCATCGACTATCTCTGCCCCATGACCAACAATCTTTGCTACGTGTTGGCTGTGGAGAAACTCTTGGGGCTGGAGATTCCTCCAAAGGCGCAGTGGATGCGGGTTTTGATGAATGAATTGACGCGCATCAATTCGCATCTGGTGTGGCTGGGAACGCACGCACTGGATATCGGCGCCATGACGGTGTTTCTATATTGCTTCCGCGAGCGGGAAGAAATTTTGAAGCTGTTCGAGGCGATCAGTGGACAGCGCATGATGACCTCTTACTTTCGCATCGGAGGTCTGGCGCTGGAACCGCCGCTAGGATTTTTCGAGCGCGTACAGGAGTTTGCCGGGCGTTTTCCCGAGAAAGTGGACGAGTACGAGAACCTTTTGACGGGAAATCCGATCTGGATGATGCGAACCAAGGGCGTGGCTCGGATGACTGCCGAAGATGCCATCGCTCTTGGCGCGAGCGGACCTACCCTGCGCGGAAGTGGCGTGGATATAGATCTGCGGCGCGATATGCCTTACTCGGGCTATGAGAACTTTAAGTTTAAGGTTCCGGTGGGGCAGGAGGGCGACGTTTTTGCGCGTTACATGTGCCGCGTGATGGAACTGCGGGAATCGATCAAAATTGTGCAACAGGCGCTGGATGGGATGCCGGAGGGGGCAATCAAAGCTGACGCTCCCGGCGTTGTGTTGCCGGACCGCGAGAAGATGAAGACGCAGATGGAAGCGCTCATCTATCACTTTAAGATTATTACGGAAGGTTTCGCAGTGCCCGCGGGCGAGGTTTATCAGGCGGTGGAATCGCCCCGGGGCGAGATGGGCTACTACATCGTGAGCGATGGGACGGCTAAACCCTACCGCGTACACATGCGCGCCGCCTGTTTGGCAAACTTGCAGACCTTGCCGAAGATGTGCGAAGGGGGATTGATTGCCGATGTGGTTGCGGCAATTGGATCGATCGACATTGTGTTAGGGGAAATTGACCGGTGAGATTTTCTGACGAATTCGAAGCGCGGTTTGCGGAGATGGTTCCGCATTATCCAACGAAGCGCTCGGCGCTCGTACCAACCCTTCTTTATGCGCAGGATGAAATCGGATTTCTTTCCGATGAGGTGATCACGGAGCTGGCGGGGCGACTTGATTTGACGGAGCTCGAAGTACGGAACGTGATCAGCTATTACTCGATGCTGACAACCAACCCGCGCGGCAAGTTTAACGTGCAGATTTGCACGAATATCAGTTGCCTGGTGCGTGGCGGGGAACAGATTCTGCAGCACTGTGCGAAGAGACTGGGTGTCGGTCACAAGGGTACTACGCCGGACGGATTGTTTACGCTCGAAGAAGTGGAATGCATTGGGGCATGCAGTTGGGCTCCGGCGGCGCAGGTGAACTATGATTTTCACGAGAACCTGACGACCGAGAAGATCGATAGCATTCTGGACGCGTATCGAAAAAGTTAGAACATTTGGCAATTGAGTGATTTGGCAGTTTTGTAATTTGAAGAGCTTGGGTTGCGGATTTTCAACTTACCCAATTTCCACACTCATAAGATTAGGCAATGGCAACGCTGGTTTCCCATCCCGATGAAGTAAAGGTCGTCAGCCGGCGGTTCGGGCAAGGTGCGACCAATATTGACCGTTACCTCGAACTAGACGGCTACAAGGCGGTGCAGAAGGCGCTTGGCATGGAAGCGGATGCCATTACTAATGAGGTTAAGAACTCCGGGCTGCGCGGGCGCGGTGGCGCGGGATTCTCGACGGGGATGAAGTGGTCCTTCGTGCCCAAGCAGTCGACCAAGCCGAAGTATGTGCTTTGCAACGGCGATGAAAGCGAGCCCGGGACTTGTAAAGACCGGCTGATTTTCGAGCATGATCCGCATGCCGTGATTGAAGGCGTGATGATCGCTGCTTTGGCGGTAGGCGCGGCCAGCGGATATATCTACATTCGCGGCGAATATCGATATCTGTCGATCATCATGCAGAAGGCGATTCGCGATGCCTACGCCAAGGGCTTCATCGGCAAGAACATTTTTGGCAGCGGGCGCGACCTTGACATCTATTGGCATGGTGGCGCCGGGGCGTATGAAGTCGGTGAGGAATCGGCGCTGATGGAATCGCTCGAGGGGAAGCGCGGCATTCCACGGATTCGGCCCCCGTTTCCTGCGGTGGTGGGACTGTGGGGCGGGCCTACCGTCATTAATAATGCGGAGACTTTGGCGAACGTACCGCACATTGTTCTGGGCGGCGCGGATTGGTACGCAAAGCTGGGCACGCCGAAGAATGGGGGCACCCGGCTGTTCTGTCTGAGCGGAAATATTGCGAAGCCAGGCGTGTACGAACTCCCCATGGGTTACAACCTCAAGAAGATGATTTATGAAGTTGGCGGCGGGATTCCAGGCGGGCGCGGTTTGAAGGCGGTGGTGCCGGGAGGGTCGTCTTGTCCGGCGTTGAAGGCTGACGAGATCGACGTCGCGATGGATTTTGATTCGGTGGCGAAGGTAGGTTCGATGCTGGGATCCGGGGGCGTGGTGGTGGTCGACGACCAGCAATGCATAGTGAAATTGGCGCTGCGGACGATGAAGTTTTACAAGCATGAAAGTTGCGGATGGTGCATCCCCTGCCGCGAGGGCACCGATTGGCTGGAGAAGACGCTGACTCGATTCCATCGCGGCGGCGGCGTGCAAAAAGATATCGATAACATGCAGTATCTCTCGGAGAATATGCTGGGCCGGACGTTTTGTCCGCTGGGCGATGCGGCGGCGATGCCGACGATCGCGTTCGTGAAAAAGTTCCGCAAAGAGTTTGAGGATCATTTGGAAGGCAGGCCTTGCCCTTATGAAAAAGAGGGCGTGGTGGAAGCGGTGATGGCGTGACTCCGCCTTATCGCCCCCTGGAAAGGCAGTCGCGGGCCAGAGTGCCCGCGGCATACGAACTACGGATTGCCGGCGGGGCGCCGGCGCTACAAATATGGCTGACGTAACACTTACGGTTGACGGCAAGAAGGTGACGGCTCCCTCGGGGACGCTGCTGATCGAGGCTTGCAAACGTGTGGGCATTGAAGTGCCTTCGTTTTGCTATTACCCCAATCTTTCGCTGCAGGGCGCTTGCCGCATGTGTCTCGTGAAGATCGAGAAGATGCCCAAGCTGCAGACCGCGTGCACCACGGTGATCAGCGAGGGGATGATCGTGACCTCAGACAGCGAAGAGATTAAGCAGGCGCGCAAGGCGATGGTCGAACTTCTGCTGGGAAATCATCCTCTGGATTGCCCGGTATGCGATGCCGGCGGCGAGTGCGAACTACAGGACATGACATTCTCCTATGGGGCGGCGGAATCGAAGTTCATGGAGGCCAAGAATCATAGAGATGAGCAGCAGTGGTCGCCAGTTGTGTTCTTCGATCGTCCGCGGTGCATCCTTTGTTATCGCTGCGTGCGCATCTGCGGTGAGGGCATGGACGTTTGGGCGCTGGGAGTACAGAACCGCGGTGTTAGTTCGATCATCGCCCCGAATAAGGAAGACCATCTGGAGTGCGAAGAGTGCGGCATGTGCATCGACATTTGCCCTGTGGGGGCGCTTACTTCGGGGGCGTATCGCTATAAGACGCGTCCATGGGAGATGAAGCATGTCGGCACCATCTGCACGCATTGCGGGGATGGGTGCAAGACGACTTTGGGTGTGCGCCGCTCGGATACGGGCATGGAGATTGTTCGGGGCGACAATCGCGATAAGAGCGGAACGAACGGCGACTTCCTCTGCATCAAGGGACGATACGCGTTTGATTTTGCCAATCATGAAGAGCGGCTCACGCGTCCGTTGATTCGCAAGAATGGAAAGCTGGAACCGTCCACGTGGGAAGAAGCGTTTGCTTTGATCGGCAAGACATTTGCGGGAATTCGTGACGTAGAAGGCGGCAAAGCCATTGGAGTTGTGGGGTCCACGCGCACTACGAATGAGGAAGATTATCTTCTCTCCAAGTTCGCACGCGTGGTGCTGAAGACAAACAATGTCGATCACCACCGGACTGCTGACTTTCCCGCCCTGGCGACAGCCCTGCGCGGAAAGACAGATGGCACGGCTAGCATGGCGGACGTCTTTACCGCGCCAGCCATTCTGCTGATTGGGAATGATCCCACCGAACAGCATCCGCTGCTGGCGTGGCAGATTCGCAACAATGTGCGCCTGCACCGAGCAAAGCTGTATGTGATCAATTCCAGCCCCATTAAGTTACGGCGGCAAGCAACAAGTTTCACGCAGATTTCCCCCGGAAGCGAACCTCAAGTTGCTGACTTCTTCCGAGGGAACGACGCCGCTGCGGATGGACTGGTCAGTTCATCCATAAATAAGGATGGCTGGATTGCGCTGCGCGAGAAGCTACGCGGTGAAACGAATTTGGTGATCGCGTTTGGTGGTGAGCTTCGTGGAGAGGATATAGCCCATCTGGTAAAGTTTGGTTCCCAAATCTCAGGAGCCAGATTCGTGTGCCTCGCCGACTATGCAAATTCGCGCGGAGCGGCAGACATGGGGCTCTATCCCGAGTTGCTGCCTGGATACCACCCGATCGCCGGAAGCAGCGAGTTCCATCAGGAATGGGGAGGAATTCCGCAGACCGCTGGCCTCGATTTGATGGGCATGGTGGATGCGGGAAATTCTGGCAAGTTGAAGGCGCTTTATGTAGTGGGATCGAATCCGGTAGGGAGGTTGAACATCGACCCATTCGCGTTTTCGAGGAGCTTCGTCGTTGTGCAGGACATGTTCCTGACCGAGACCGCAGTGATGGCCGATGTGGTGCTGCCCGCCGCGAATGCTTACGAGAAGTCGGGCTCGTTCACCAATACTTGCGGCGACGTGCAGTTAGTGAAAAAAGCTGGCGAGGTTACTGGAACGAAGAGCGATTTCGAAATGATCGTGCGCATCGCCGACGCCATGGGCTTTGACGTCCGCAAGCTGGTACCGTTTGGCGGCGGAACGCATGCGGACATGGGACAGTCGCGCGGAGCGCAATCGGGCGAGGCCGACCGTCACGCGGTATGGCTTGAGGCTCACGGACTGGAGCCGAAGATGAGCCCGTTCGATCCGACTGCGATTCTGGATGAGATTCAGCGGTTGGTTCCTGGATATGACGTGTCCCGCATGAATCTGCTGGCGGGCAATAGCCAGCATACTTCATTGGCCAAGTCTGGGGCCGGAGTTGCGCATCGGGCGGAATCCATAGAACCCGCGAACGATGACCTTTTCAGTTCCGGAACTTTGGGACGCTACTCACGCGCGTTGAAGTCGGTGGTGGAGAGCCACGAAGCGCAGCCTGCCGAAGTCGCGGCAGACTGAATCACGTATTGATGATGGCAGCATCTGGAGAGGAACAAAGGCCTTGTCGCTTGGCGTTTTCATACTCGTGTCGGCAATCAAGTCGCTGATCGTTCTGTTCGCCCTTCTTACCGCGGTGGCATACACGGTGTGGTTGGAACGAAAGGTGGTGGGCCACATGCAGAATCGGTGGGGGCCCACGCGGGTAGGTCCGTTTGGGCTGCTGCAGCCTGCGGCCGACGGACTGAAGTTTTTGTTTAAAGAAGATCTGACTCCACCGCACGTTTACAAGCCATTATTCCTGGCGGCGCCGATGATGGCGGTGATCTTCGCCCTGACTTCGATTTCTGTGATACCGTTCGGCAATTCGATCCCGCTTTTTGGCTACAACATTCCGCTGCAAATTACAGATGTAAACATTGGCCTGTTGCTGATTCTGGGCGTGACCTCAATGGGTGTGTACGGAGTGGCGCTCGCGGGATGGTCGTCGAATAACAAATATTCGCTGCTTGGGGGACTTCGCGCGAGTGCGCAGATGGTCAGTTATGAAATTGCGCTGGGACTTTCGCTGGTCGGAGTTCTGATCCAGTCCGGCAGTTTCAGCCTGCGGACGATTGTCGATGCGCAGGGCGGCCGGTTTCTCGGCTTCATACCCCGATGGAATATTTTTCACGGGCAGTTTGTCGCGTTCTTCATTTACTTGATGGCCGCCTATGCGGAAACTAATCGCATTCCGTTTGATCTACCGGAAGCCGAGACCGAATTAGTCGCTGGCTACCATACGGAATACAGTTCCATGAAGTTCGCCATGTTTTTTATGGCTGAGTACGCCAACATGATCACGGTGGCTTGTCTGGCAACGTTGTTATTTTTTGGCGGATGGCATGGGCCGCTGTTTGGGCCGCCGCTGCTGCATGCGGTGCTGCCGGTATTTTGGTTTCTGGCTAAGGTTTTCTGTTTTCTCTTTCTGTATATCTGGGTGCGCGGGACGTTGCCGCGCTTCCGCTATGACCAACTGATGTCGTTTGGCTGGAAGTTTCTGTTGCCGCTGGCGATTGCGAACTTGGTGGCGACGGCGATTGCCGTGGCCTGGTAGAACTGTTTTGATGAGCTTCCACCTCATTTTATTTCTGGCATTCGGGGCAGTTTGCGTGGGCGGGTCGGTCAACTTGCTGGCGCAGCGGCACCCGATCAACAGCGCGCTTTCGCTGATCGCAGTGATGGCGGCGCTAGCCGGCGAATATTTGCTGCTGGGCGCGGAGTTCGTCGCTGCGGTACAGGTGATCGTTTATGCGGGCGCGATCATGGTTTTGTTTGTATTCGTTATCATGCTGCTGAACGCGGGCGAAGAGGAAGAGACCAAAGGAAGCCAGGTCGCTCTCCTATTGGGAGTGCCCGGCGTGCTGACCGCCAGCGTGCTCATGGCCTGGGTGGTGCTGCGACACTCAGGGACCGAAGCTGTGGCCATCGGCGCATTGCCTGGGCATCCGACGGATATTGCGCAACTTCTTTTTCACGATTTTCTGTTGCCGTTTGAAGTCACTTCCGTGTTGATCTTGATCGCCATCATGGGCGCCGTGGTGCTGGCCAGCAAGCCGGAGTCTGCGGCGAGGAAGGTAGACTGATGGTGCCGCTATCTTATTACTTGCTGCTCAGCGGATTTTTGTTTGGCTGTGGCGTGGCCGGATTCCTGATCAAACGAAACATCATCACCATCTTCATGTCGATTGAGCTGATGCTGAATGGAGTAAACCTTTCGTTCGTTGCGTTTGCGGCGCACTGGCACGCGCTGGCAGGTCAGGTTTTTGTTTTCTTCGTCATGGTCGTGGCGGCTGCGGAAGCCGCTGTAGGACTAGCAATCATTATTGCGGTGTATCGTACACGCGAGACTTTGAACGTGGATCAGGTGAACCTGCTCAAGCTATGAACCCGATGCTCAATCTCTGGCTGATCCCGATCCTGCCGCTCGCGGGGGCGGCGATTAACGGCCTTCTCGGGAAGAGGTTTTCGCGGCGCGCCGTCACTACCATCGCATTGGTTTTTAGCGGGGCGGCGTTTGCCATGGCTTTGTGGGTCACGATGCGCTTTTCGTCGTTATCACTTCCCTACCACGAGAGTCTGGCGCACTGGATTCGCTCTGGAAGTTTCACCGTTGACTTTGCCTTCTATCTTGATCAACTCTCGCTCGTAATGCTGCTGGTAGTGAGTGGGGTTGGATTTCTGATTCACATTTACTCCGTCGGCTACATGTGGGACGATCCCGGCTACTACCGGTTTTTCAGCTATCTCAATCTGTTCATGTTTTTCATGCTGACGCTGGTGCTGGCTGACAACTACCTGGTGATGTTCATTGGCTGGGAAGGCGTGGGTCTGGCGTCGTATCTGCTGATCGGCTTCTGGTTCACCAAGGATTCGGCAGCGGCGGCAGGCAAAAAGGCGTTCATTGTAAATCGCATTGGTGATTTCGGATTCCTCATCGCACTGTTTCTGTTGATCAAGCATTTTGGCTCATTGAATTTTGATCAGGTATTCCAGAGCGTTATGCCTCTGGGTGCGGAAAAGGCTGGCGCCGGGCTGCTGACTGCGATCGGGATTCTGCTGATGGTGGGAGCGTGCGGCAAGTCGGCCCAGATTCCGCTTTATATCTGGCTTCCGGACGCAATGGAGGGTCCGACGCCGGTGTCGGCCTTGATCCACGCTGCGACCATGGTGACCGCGGGCGTCTACATGGTTTCGCGGTCGCACGTGATTTTTGAGCGGGCGCCGATTGCACTGACGGTGGTCGCGATCATCGGAACGCTCACTGCTTTTTTCGCCGCGACGATCGGCGTCGTGCAGACTGACATAAAGAAAGTTCTCGCTTACTCGACGGTTTCTCAGCTCGGATACATGTTCATGGCGTGCGGCGTGGGCGCGTTCTCTGCCGGAATCTTCCACTTGATGACCCACGCATTCTTTAAGGGTCTGCTATTTCTCGCGGCTGGATCAGTGATTCATGCCGTAGGGGGCGAGCAGGATATGCGCAAGATGGGCGGGCTACGGACGAAGATTCCGTGGACGTTCAGGACGATGACTGCGGGTACCTTGGCCATTGCGGGGATTCCGGGGCTGGCGGGATTTTTCAGCAAAGATGAGATCCTGTGGCGCGCCTACCAGGCGAGTTGGGCCTACTGGCTGGTGGGATTGACTACGGCATTCATTACTTCGTTCTACATGTTCCGGCTGTGGTTCATGACCTTCTTTGGCGAATATCGTGGCGAAGTGCAGGATCATTCTGCTCACGATGCGCATGGCGGCCACGGCCACGGCGGCATTCACGAGAGTCCGAGAGTGATGGTGATCCCGTTGGCGATTCTGGCGGTGCTCTCGGTGGTGGGTGGGTATGTTGGCGTACCAGGGTCGTTGGGCGGCAACAATCGATTCGATAAGTTTCTCGGTCCGGTCTTTCATGGCAGCGCCCCAGCGGACG
>DATNKA010000905.1:0-3083 GCA_035603655.1 Candidatus Acidiferrales bacterium
AAGACGGCGTGGGCGGAGGGGTGGGACCAACAACCGGCGGCGCTCCGGGCAGCGATCCAACGTGCCCGGTTGAGGAGGCGTTACTCTGCAGCAGCTTTACAACGCCAACCACCAGCAGGATTGCGGGCCATGTGCGATCGAAGCTGGCGACGTTGAGACTCTGGAGCAGGAACAGCGTGCCGATCGTCATCAGCATGGCCGGGCCCATGACTTTGCGCATGCGGCAGCGATCACAGAGACAGTGCATCCCCACGGCCTTACGCACGCGGCAGGTTGTGCAGGTACAGCCTGCGGGGTGAACTCCGATCATTCCCCACTGCCGCGCGAACATCCACCCCCCAAGAAAAATCAGGATGAGCGGCCAGAAACGGTCAAGCCCGAACTCGAGGATGTTCATGGTGTGCAGTAGAAAGAGCACGCCCAGTCCGATCAGTACGACGGCGACGACGGGAATATTCTTCGACTCGCCCTTTTCTCCCATACTGAAAACTTGAGCCAAGCCGAACGGATCTGGCGGAGGCTGGCCTTCCTGCAGAGCACGCGCCGTGCGCACGGCATCGATAATCTGGTAGACGTAGAAGAACGCGATGCCGATGCCGAAGACGAAGTCCAAATTTCCGGCGTGATCGGAGGCGAAGATAAGCAATCCAAAAATCAGCAGGTGGGCGAGTCCCTTGGCGTATTGCGAGCAATAAACGGCGCCGACGCCGAAGGGAAAAAATCCTGCGAGGATGCCGGCGACTGTAGGATTGGGCCCAGAACCTGTATGCCGGGGGCCGGCTGGCATTCCGACCGGGGGATATGCAGCTTGCGGAGGCAGGTACGCGGCAGCCGGGGTAGTGCCTTCCAAACGGGCTGCGAGGCAAGGCTCACAGTAGACGACTCCGCGGACGTCGCGGGTGCAATTGGCGCAGAGCGGCTTGCCGCAGGTGCGGCAGAACGCTACTGCGGCCGTATCGTTGTGCGTGGCGCAGTTCATACGAACCTCCTGTACGTGGTCACCGACACTACAGGCAGATCGTTTACAGATGGACCCAGCGGAGCACCAGCGAGAATGAGATGGTTCTCGGTCTGGCTGTAATTGCGCTCCTGCTGCTGCTCGGGCTGTTGAGTTGTGTCGTTCTTGTGGTCTTTCTTTTCCTTGTCCGTCTCCGGCGCGGGCTCGGCTGGGGTCACGTTGCGCCTGAATTCACGCACTCGCGATTCCACCTCGTAGACGAACCGGATATTTTCGTAGTACCGGACAACGCGGGCTTGCGCATTGTAGTAGGTGTGCCGTATGGCGACGGGACGCAAACTCACCTGGCGGAAATCGGCCGGCTTTACGCCGAGCACGCTCAACGCCACCGACAGGGAGAAGAATGCCATGCCGAACGACATGGCAAACCGCGGCTGCCGGACGGTTGCCCAAATGGGTTGCATGGCCCCCGAGGCCCACGCCTGCACTTTTTCCAGCCAGCCGATGCGTGGCTGTGGCGCAGAAACGTTTACCCGCAGGCGTTGGGTGTCAACGCCCGTTGTGGATGCCAGGATATTCGTAACCAGACTGACTGGAGGCTCCACCTCCGTGAGATCCTTCAGCCAGTTGCGGCCCGCCTCAACTTCGGCGAACAGCGGCCCACAGGCGGGACAAATCCGCGCGTGAGCCTGGAACCGGTCGAGCTGAAGGCTGGTTAGAACGCCATCGAGCGCGTCCGTGAGCAGCCCCTCAAACTCGTGACACTGCATTCCGTTACTGGTCAGGTCGTTTTTGGTGTGATCTGGCATCACATCACCTGCCTATAGGTACGTTGTAGAAGGCGCGCAAGTTCCGCCCGCCCGCGATTTATTCGACTTTTCACAGTTCCCTCCGGCACCCTCAAAACGGTGGCGATTTCTCGGTAATCCATATCCTGTAAGTCTCTTAGAATCACTGCCTCACGAAGCTCTGGCGAAAGTTTCGCAAGCGCCGCATGAACGCTTTCTCCGACTTCCCGGCTGCGCACGTGCTGGTCGGGAGGCGCGGATTGGTCCTGAATTTGCTCACTGAGCGGCGGGGCATCCTCATGGGAGGAAGATGCGGCGTCGAGCGAGTCGGTGATGCGGTCCTGCTTGGTCTTGCGGAAATGATCCACCAGCAGGTTGCGGGTGATAGTGGTCACCCACGTTACGAACGCACCCTTCGAGCTGTCATAGCTCGCCAGCGTGCGGTACATCTTGATGAAAACTTCCTGAGCGAGGTCTTCGGCGTCGTCGGGAGATCCCGCGAAACGATAGCAGATGTTATAGATACGCCGGTTGTAGGTCTGGACGATTTCCTCCCAGGCAGCCGCATCGCCGGCAACACATCGGCGTACCAGCATCGCGACTACCTGCACATCTTCCAACCGAAACTCCTCCGCAAGCTAGACTCGCTGGGTCAAAAAAAACTGGGTCAAAAAAACTGCTCATTGCGACACGAATGCGGAAGGCTTTGTCATTCCCGACCGGAGGAGAAACCTACCACTTCCCCTGCGGGCACAGCTCTCCCTACAAGACAGTACGCGGATGTGCTCCCGTAAGTTCGCCACCCACAGGACGCAAGCCGGAACTTCGTCGAAACAGGGCATTGTAGCAGTGAAGATATTTTCATCGCAGACTGGGGCAATTACGACTTAAGCATTATTCCGGTCACTGTCACCCTCAGCTGTATGCCATCCGAAAAAGTCAAGAACTGAGCTATAATCCGGCTCCGGCTTCTGGTGCGCCGTCTCCGTTCATGCCTTCTCTGTGTACAACAAAGCGCCGCGCGGCTGCCTTCATCCTGCTATCCCTCTGCTGCATTCTCTCCTCGCGGTATCGGGCAAATGCACAGGGGATGATGACTCCGAATACCTCCATGAATGGGTTCGACCCCACGCGCCTGGACATGGCGTTACAGACCAGCGAAGACAGATGGCAGAGGAGTTTGGACAATCTTTCTTCTTCCTTCTGCAAGCTGGATCGCAAGGCTCCCGCGGCGGCTCGTCGCGAGTATGAAAAAGGGACGCGATTCCTGATGGTGAAGAATTACAGTGGCGCCGTGGAACACCTGACCAAGGCGGTCTCAATTTATCCCAGTTTCG
>DATNKA010000906.1:0-5228 GCA_035603655.1 Candidatus Acidiferrales bacterium
GAGAACGGCGAAGGACATCGTGATCGACAGTGCGATTCGCCCGCCTGCCTCCGCGAAGTTGCTCCTTGCCACTCTGAACAAAACATCTCCCAGGAACGAGTCCGGTAAGTAGGGATCAGTGGCGCAACACCAGGCAGGTTAAACGGCTCTGCCTGGAAGAGAACGAGGTCAATAGCTTATGCCTTTGCTTTAAGTACTGATCGAAGAACGGAAGAACAAAAAGTCACAGCACACCAATACAAATTGTCGTTCGAACGCTATGAAATTGACTTGTACTGACTCGCTACCAGTGTCGCCGGAGCATGAACTTTGGGTCGCCGACTAACATCGCGGGATCTCAACAGTCAACGGTATTACAGTGAAATCAAAACCCTCATTGACGGCGGCCAGTTGCGGGACAACGTCACTCGTGAACGGGTGCGTGGTGGCTTTGGACTGCCACCGCTCTGCAGGAACCTGATGAGCCCAAAAGGACAAGAACCATGAATTTCACTAAGTTCTACAAATCTCAGCAGTCTGTCCTCTGGAAAGCAACTCTCTTGTTCACTCTGGTGTCAAGCTCCTTGATTGCGGCAGATCAGCTATCGATTCGATGCGGGCTGGAGGGATCGCAGCGCATAGTGGACGACTTGCTGGGAGGTCTGATTGCAGCCTCAATCTTTCATTTGTACGAGCGCCATAGACTGCGGCGGCTCAGCGAGCAGCTCCATGTGATCGACCTCATGAATCACCATATCCGAAATGCGCTTCAACCTCTTATGTTCACGCCAGACGAATCGGGAGGGATGGCGCACGTGAAACTGATCGAGGAATGCGTTCGTCATATCGACTGGGCGCTACGCGAAGTACTTCCGGGTAAGTCCAAGGAACGATTTTTGGAGCACGAGGGCGAATTCGTTCGGAGCGCTGGCTCAAGCATCAAATCGCGGGCGCCAAGTTGGTCGGAAACCCAGAATTCCGGACCCAAGCCCACAACCGGGCAGCCGAAACCACTGTTTACCCAATGGCTCGATACCTGGCGGAGCCGGAATGAAAGAGCAAGTTAATGAATTTCGTGATGCACTTAGTTCGGACGAAGTCGCCAAACGAGTAACGCAAGAAGTTAAGGCCGGTGGTGACTCGCGATAGCGGCTGCGCTTCCTATCTGCGGGGTGGGACCTGGACAATTCTGCGACTGCTGGCTTCAGAACCGCCGAGACAAGTAGGCGAATGGGGAGAGCGAAAACGACGAGTAACCCGATCGCTCAACCGATTGGACTACAAGAAACGAAGACAGTGCAGATTTGGTGCGAGTGCAATCGAAAGAGGCAACCATGGACAAAGGAAATAGGCTATTTCTTCATTCCTCCGTTGAACACATGTCACCAAAAAATGTGTTAGCCAAAACCTTTTTCAACTCGGACTCGGATATCCAGGATAAGAGAGTGGCCCAGTTGCTGGTGTTATTGCAGCAACTCGACGAATCCGCGGGTGGATTGGGGGCCTTCCCCGAACCCGAACTCCGTGAAGTCGTATCGAGCGCGGTCCGACTGTGTGGCTTTTTGAACCCAATCGAGGTCCGCGACGTGATTGACACCGTTTTGGAAGCGCTCGAAATGCGATCCAATCCCGGAGCGTCCGTGACTTTGTTTTGGTTGAGACTGCAGTGAAAACTTCAGAAATTCTTTAAGGGAAAACGGCCCTCACTTTCTATTGAGATTACGCGCGCGTGCCCCCTGCGTTTTCCCGGATGCTATGTTCCGGATGCTATACCTATGATGACGCGCATCTAGGTGGCGGGATGATCTTGCAAGTCTCCACGATGGCCAAGGACAAGAAGTGATAGACGGCGTCCTTGAGATCGTCGACCGAATATGTAAGGTGTTCAGCGGAGTGACAGCGCCGAGGAGATTGCATTCTAACGGCGAGATTTTCTGGTGGGCTGATGGCAAAGATTAGGGATCTCATCTAGAATGAGTCGCCTCGTTCAGGAACTGGGTCGTTCAGTCGGAAAGGCCGCCTCATGTCTGCTCGTGATCTTCGGTGCCCGCGCGCTAACTTCTCGCGGATGTTTTCAACCGCTGTCTCAGGAATTTTATTGATCTCGTTATTGACCGTTCTCTCGCTCGCCCAGACGACCGTCAGCCAAGGGAGTATTCAAGGAACGCTTACCGATCAGACCAACGCAGTCGTGCCGGACGCCACGATTACGATCACGTCCCGCACTACCGGGCAGACCGTCACAGTGAAGACGTCTTCCGCTGGCACTTATAACTCAGGCGGGTTGCCCGTCGGCGACTACCAGGTTCGCGTACAAGCCAAAGGTTTCAAGACAGCGCAACTCACCCTCCCGGTTCAGATCGCGGTAACGTCGTCTGGCAATGTGAAGCTGGAGCTTGGCCAGGAATCCACCACGGTCGAAGTACAAAGCAGCGCCATCGCCGTCAACACCGAACAGTCCGCTGTTCAAGGTGTACTCAACGGCGAAGAGATCGACAATATGCCGATCAATGGACGCAGCTTCCTCGACCTCGCGCAGTTGGAACCCGGAGTCCAGATGCAGGATGGGGGAAATTTTGATCCCACCAAAGTTGGATACAATTCCATTTCCATCAACGGAGATTTCGGCCGCACGCCGCGCATCGAAGTGGACGGCCTCGACGTCAGCGACGAAACCGTTGGCACGACAACTCAGAACGTCGCCCTAAGCTCCATCCAGGAATTCAATATCGGCCGCTCCTCACTCGATATTTCGACGGAGGTCACCAGTACGGGTTCGGTTAATCTGGCCACGCGATCCGGCACGAACAACTTGCACGGCCAAGCTTTCTACTTGTTTCGCGATTACAGCGTGGGCTTTGCAGCTCTCCCTGGCGCGGTCAATTCGCAATTTCAGCGCAACCAGTTCGGCGGCCGGCTCGGGGGCGCGATTATCAAGAACAAGCTTTTTTTCTTCATCGATTCCGAAAGACTAAAGCAAGACAGCCAGGATTCGATCGTTGCTGGCGCTCCTTTTCAATTCCTGACACAAGGCCTCGACTCTCCTTTCAAGAGCTCGCAGGCCAGTGGACGCCTCGACTGGCAGGTCACGGAGCACATCCACGTCTTTTATAAATTCGCCTACGATTGGAATTACTCCACATCCTCCGCCAGCACAGGATTCTCGTATTATGCCAACCGCGACTATGCCCCCACTCATGCAGTTGGCATCGATATTAATAAGGGCAACTGGTCCCACAGCATTCGGCTGGGCTACTTCAAGTTCCGCAACCAGATCATCGGTGACACTAACTCGCAGCCGACTTCGATCAATCCGTTTCCGTTTGCCGAGATTGAATTTAACGACACAAATTTGTATACGGGACCGAACTACCTGGCGCCGCAGCAAACTTTCCAGAGCAACAAGCAAATCAAGTACGACGCCAGCCGCGTCCTGGGTGCGCACATCATACGTTTTGGCGCAACCGTCAACGGCATTTCCACCGGAGGATTTGCCTCCTTCAACGGACTAGCGCCGCTGCTCAATTCTTACGTCAACTTTAACCTGGTCCCGCAAGGTACGGTGCAGACGACACCCTTCTATTCCTGCAACCTTGACACCAACCCCAATGTTGCCTTCAGCGGTTGCGATCCCAATATCGCCGACTACCCTTTTGCTGGCGGTTACGTGGGCAACGGACAAGGCTACAGCACCGAACTACCCGCGTTCGGCTATCCCGCTGGCGGTTTGTTCGATACCCGGTTTGAAGGCTATTTCGGCGATTCCTGGAAGATCAAACCCAACTTCACCCTGAACTACGGAGTGCGCTATATCCGCGATACCGGACGCACCGATAGTGACTTGGCCCCAATCCCATGCTCGGCCACAACCTTGATCACCTGCACGGGCGACCTCCTCAATCAATGGGGGCCGGGACTGGCCAACCGGGTTCGCCAGCCGAATCTGAACTTTGGTCCGCAGTTTGGTTTTGCCTGGGATCCCTGGAGTGATGGCAAGACTGCGATTCGCGGCGGTGGCGGGCTGTATTACGAAAATAATATTTTTAACAACGTTTCTTACGATCGCAGCAACAAGCTAACCAACGGCTTGTTCAACCAGACCCCTTACCTCAACTGCCAGCCTGGAGCAAGTGCCGGTTCATTAGCATTCAACATACCCGTTCCCGGCAGCACTGTACCGAACGCCGTCACCTCCATCGATGGATACGATTTGGCGACGCAGGTTTGCTTTGCGCCACTTGGACCTAGCTCCATCAACCCGGAAGGTGCCGCCAAGGCAATGGCCGATCTGCAATCGCAATACATCGCAGCAACGGCTGCGGTTGGCACCGCTGGGCAGAATCCAAACTTCGTCGGCAACACCCTGGAGCTCGGCTACCCTTACAGCCCCAACTTCCGGACCGCTCGCTCCTATCAGATGAACATTGGCATTCAACGCCAGATCACCAAGGGCGGCGTATTAACGGTCGACTACCTGCGCAACATCGGGCTGCACTTTCAAGTCGGCGTAGATGTAAACCATGCTGGCGACTCCCACTACCTCGAAACCAACGCGGCTCTCAATGCCATCGCCACTACCGTGGCCAATAATGTTCCTTCCTGTTCTCCGACGAATGTAACTCGAGCCAACGCCTCGGCCACAGTGGCTTGTTATATCGCGAACAACCCGAGCGCAAGCATCAACGATTTCGCCAACAACGGCCTGGATTCCGGCTATGTCTATTACGGTGGATATTCCGCTCCTTATTTTGGACTCACTGCCGACACTGGTGCGGCTTTTGGAGGCATCAATCCAAACGTTGGAAGCATGTTCATGAACTATCCCATGGGCCGCTCGGTTTACAACGGTCTGCAGAGCGAGTACCGGGAACGAGTCAAAGACCCCTTCCGCGGTGTTGGCGCCCTCGATTTGCAGGTTAACTACACTCTGTCCCGCTTCGTAAGCGATGGCGGCAGTGACCAGCATTTCACCCCCAACGCATGGGACTTCCGCAATCCCACCGCCTTCAGCGGACCTACGTCGGAGGATCGCACCCACCAGTTCAAGTTCGGTGCGACCTTCGAGTTTGCTCACAAGGGTCCTCGCCTCAGCCTGATCGGCGGCGTCGCCTCTCCTCAACCGTCCGATCTCAGATTGCCGATGCAGGGAACCGTGGGAGAAATTTTCCGTTCCGACCTGACCGGCGACGGCACCACGGGAGACTTCGTTGACTCAGCTGCCACCGGCATCGGCCATCCCGGAAGTTTTA
>DATNKA010000907.1:0-3838 GCA_035603655.1 Candidatus Acidiferrales bacterium
CGCAATAATCCTCCTACGAATAAGATGACTACAATGACTGACTAGATGCTCATTTATTTGATAGCTTCGGCAGTCGTCCGAGATATATAGTATTGAGGACACATTCTCCTGGAGAGGCTCTCAGTGGCTCGCCCGAAGAGCGAAGACAAGCGAAATGCGATCCTCGACGCCGCAACTCGCGTATTTGCGGAACGTGGTCTTGCTGCTGCCCCAACGTCAGAGATATCAAGACGCGCCGGAGTCGCCGACGGAACTCTGTTTACCTACTTTAAGACAAAGGATGGTTTGATCAATGCCCTTTATCGCGAGATCAAGTTAGAACTCGCAGACGCGATGATGTCAGAGTTTCCGCGCAGGAAGAGCGTTCACACCAGGTTGCGGCATGTATGGGACGGGTATGTAAATTGGGGTGTGAACAATCCTGAGCAGCGCCGAGTCCTGGCCCAATTGCAGGTTTCCGGGATGCTTTCGAAAGAGTCTATCGAAGCCGGAAGCGCGCCCTTCGTCGAAATGCAAAATATGATTCGCGACGCCATTGAGCGGCATATTTTCCGAGTGGACGTTCCGATTGAGTTAATTTCGAAGATGCTGGGATCTTGGGCGGAAGCCACCATGGACCTGATCATGTTGAAACCAGCCATGGCAAAGAAGTATCGCGACGGTGGATTTGCCATCTATTGGGCCGGGATCGCACGGAAGTAATTTCGTGCACCCTCAATTGATGAGTGAGTAGTCAGGATATGTTGTACACGAAAGCCCTCCCCCAAACAGGGACCTTATGTCCCTCCTGCAGGCGGTCATGAAAGACGATCAGGAGGACATTCGAATCAGAATGGCCTTCCTCGCTAGGAAGTACGCGCTTGTCGCCGATTCCAAAGCCGCAGACTAATCCATTCCCAACATTTCAAAACCGTCCACTGCTGCAAACTTGGGCGGAGTGTTGAACTCTTGCCAGTTGAACGCAAAGAGCCGCCCGGAGCTAAGGTGCGCTACGACGGGCGGCTCCCTACCCCCTCAACTTGCCCCCATATTGTAAGGCTTTCGTGGCTTCTTAGGTGTACGCGGCCATAATGCACCGCTTGTCCGAAACGTCGGCAACAGTGTGAACCGTTCGTGGTTTGACCGCCACTGCCAATTGGTCAATTGACTCCGAGAGGTCGCTCTCGCCAAAACGCTTGCCCGAGGCGCAGTTTCGGGCAAAGCCGCCTTTTGTTTTTTATTACCTGATGAGAAACTATAGGGAAGGTTTTGGGTTTTAATCCGCATCGCCGCTGCTTTACGCCGCCTCGTCGCTACGACTTTGTAGATTCCTTATTTGTGTGGCTTCTCAATGGGCAGACGTGTCTCAGGATGGGCGGGCTCTGTAGCCGCTCCGAAACAGTTTTCTGAGAAGAAGAATGCGACACCGGCCCAAATTTCGCTGGCCTGGTTGCTCGCGCAAAAGCCGTTCATTGTTCCGATTCCCGGCACACGAAGTGCCGATCACCTGCACGAGAATCTGGGAGCAATCGACGTTCAGCTAACTCCTGCGGATCTTCGTGAGATCGAAACTGCTCTCTCTACAATCGAAGTGCACGGTGGCCGGATGAATGAAGAACGAATGATGGCGGTTGACCAAACAAAGTGACCGGGTGTATGAATCCGCTGCTTGCACCTCAGGTAACGCTCCGTTGTCTGACTGATACATGGCCAATGCGAGGCACCTGGGGCACTCATTTCAGTGGAAGAACACACTTCCATGAAGTCAAAACCCGCGAGTCAGGGCAAACATTCGTCGCCAGGCCGCAGGATCAGCTCAAGCAAGTGATGATCTTCCACATGCTTAATGTTATCGGCCAGCCCGACAAAACGGCGGTAGACGTCATCGAGTCCGCTGCGATCGAACTGGTAGCCCAATTGTTCGCAGCGGATGCTGAGAGCGTGTCGGCCCGAGTGCTTGCCCAGCACCAGCTTCGAATCGGGCACTCCCACCGACTGCGGCGTCATGATTTCGTAGGTTAGCGGATTCTTTAGAACGCCGTCCTGATGAATGCCGGCTTCGTGAGCAAATGCGTTGCGACCGATAATCGCCTTATTCGGTTGCACAGGCACACCGGTGATCTCACTCAGCAGTTGGCTTGCCGAGAAAATCTGCTCGCCAACGATTCCGGTTTCGTAGGCGTACCGGTCGGGCCGAACCCGCATGGCCATCACGATCTCTTCCAGCGACGCGTTTCCCGCCCGCTCACCGATTCCGTTGATCGTGCACTCCACTTGCCGCGCTCCCGCTGCCACTGCCGCCAGCGCATTCGCTACCGCCATGCCCAGATCATTGTGGCAGTGTGCGGAGATAGTCACATTCTCGATCCCCTTTACGCGTCGACGAATCGTCGTGATGAGGTCTCCGAACTCCGTCGGGACGGTGTAGCCGACGGTGTCGGCAATGTTCAGTGTGGTGGCTCCCACTTCAACGACTGCATCCAGGACGCGACAGAGAAAGTCTGGGTCCGTGCGGGTCGCATCCTCCGAGGAGAACTCAATGTCATCGCAGAGAGACTTGGCGAAGCGAATCGATTCGCGGGCCTGCTCTACACACTGATCGCGCGTGATGCGCAGCTTGTATTTCAAGTGAATATCGGATGTTGCCAGGACAATATGAATGCGCGGCTGCGCCGCGTGCTTCAAAGCCTCCCAAGCCCGCTCAATATCGGGCTGACAGGCGCGTGCCAGCGCGGCAATGATCGGCCTGCGCACCGCAATCGCAATCGCCTTCACGGACTCGAAGTCTCCATCCGAAGCGATGGGAAAACCAGCTTCGATCACGTCCACGCCGAGATGATCAAGCTGATCAGCCAAGCGCAGCTTTTCCTGCCGACTCATCGTGCAACCGGGAGACTGCTCTCCGTCGCGAAGAGTAGTGTCGAAAATTGTGATGCGTGCGGTCATGGATCTCCCCTGAAACTCAACTGGTCGTATCGTACGGCGCAACAGTCGCAGAAGTAAAACTTATAGTTCTTATGAAACCATTAGCCGACGTTATACGATGAGTCCTGCTAACTAATGCATGCATAAATTCTTTGCACTGATCACTTCTTATTCGGTGGGTTTCGATGGGTTTGATAAGTCCGGAGCCCTTATCTTTAACAATGCGCCGAGCCGCGCCCTCAGATTTCGAGGAGCTCGCAAGAGCCAGCGGTGTGGCAAGACAGTCACTCACTCTCGAACTCAAAGGGTCGCCCTGAGGGCCTGAAGATTCTGCGATTTCCTCCGTAACTAACAAGTCCTTTCGTGTAGCCATTGCGCATCCAATCCTGAGTTTGAGAAGCTTCTCCAGAATAGCCGAGTGGTTGGCTTTGATACCGGAGGATAAATGGCGCAGGTATGGTTAGTCACCGGCAGCTCTCGTGGTCTGGGTCGTGCAATTGTTGAAGCCGGCCTCGCTGCGGGCAATAGAGTGTTGGCGACAGCTCGGGACATTAAGTCGCTGGCTGATCTGTCGGAACGATATGGAGATCAGGTAAAGCTCTTCGCAATGGATGTGACCGACGAAGCAGCAGCAGCAAACGCGGTAATGGCGGCGGTCGATGTATTTGGCTCGCTGGATGTGGTCATTAACAATGCGGGATATGGCAATCTTTCGTCCGTCGAAGACACGCCTCTATCGGAATTCCGGGCACAGATCGAAACGAACCTCTTTGGAACGATTATCGTGACGAAAGCAGCTCTTAGGTATTTTCGCGAACAGAAAGCAGGCCAGTTCATTCAGTTTTCATCGGTGGGCGGAAGGATTGGCCCTCCGGGACGTGGGCCTTATTCGGCGGCGAAGTGGGGTGTCGAAGGCTTCTCCGAGGTGCTTTCG
>DATNKA010000908.1:0-5698 GCA_035603655.1 Candidatus Acidiferrales bacterium
CGGCGTTTGTATTCCCATGGCTGGCGGTGTTCGCGTGACTCGCCGTGTTCGCGTGGCTCGCCGTGTTCGCGTGACTGGCGGTGTTCGTGTTCGTGTGCCCGGCTGTGTTCGCATGACTCGCCGTGTTCGTGCGCCCGCTTGGCGCGCTGTGCGACGGTGATGAACCATGAGACTGGGGTGCGCTATGCGAAGGTGCGCTCGCGTGCTGAGCAGGTGCCGAGTGTGACGCGGGTGCCGCGTGTGACCCGCCGCCGCCGCTTGGTTTATGTTGACTCCATGCCAAAGCAGGAAGCCCCAGCGATACCAGAACTACCAGCCATTTCTGCATCATTTTTTCGGTTCTCGAACTGCAATTCATTACGGCCTCCTGATCATCAAACTTTCCACCGTCCGCTTATTTTCCGGCAACGGCCCACTGGCGAAGTGTGAAGTCAGTTCCGGAACCTTCCACCATAAACACGAAGCTGGCAGATTCCACGTGCGCGATTGAAAAAATTTCCTAAGCCAGAGGGGAAAGGCCCGCAAGATCCGCGAACCCAGAGCGACTAGACGCCACCGGCAACCCGTATCTTGAGGCGAAAGAACGTTACCAGAAGTTCGCTACTTGGCGCAAATAATTCTATCGCACGATTCAAACACCGCTCTGCTACGCTCTCTCTAAAAGCGAGGGGGATATTTCCAAAACTTCCGCTGCAGAATAAAGCGAACAGACCTCAGACCACTTCCCTCAGCCAGTCCACTGCTGTAGTCTATGGTTTCTTCGACCGGAGGGAACTACTTGCGCTACCTCGATCGTCTGCAACCGCTGGCACTGCTCGTCATGCGTCTCGCCTTGGGCGCCGTCATGGTCGGCCACGGATATCAAAAAGTCTTCGGCGGACTTCACCACCACGTACAATTCGTCACCAGCCTCGGACTGCCCGGCTGGACCGCCTACCTGTCGGCCTTCACCGAATTCTTTGGCGGCTTGCTCGTGCTGATCGGGCTCTTTACCCGCGTCGCTGCTTTCGCCATCTGCATCGATCTCTCCGTTGCCATCGCCAAAGTACACTTTCATAATGGGCTAATGGGCAACGGGGGATACGAATTCCCTCTGGCTCTCGCCGCCCTGGCGTTCGGACTTACCTTCCTGGGCGCGGGCCCGATCGCATTCGACCACATCCGCGCTCCCGGTGGCGGAAAACTAAAGTAGACTCGCCGCGTTATCCTTAGCCTTTTTGCCCCGCCGCAATTTTCGCTTCCGGGGCACAACTTATCCAGCGTTCCGGGGTTTAGCAACATTTGGTTCGGAGGCGGATTCAATATTCGACTGACGTTTCTTTACAAGATTCACCCTCAGTTGAATCTGGTCCGCGTGTGAAATTATGATGAGTCGAGACCGATTTTGTTACATCCGAACGATTTCCTGGGCGCATCTTAACGCCTACCACGAACTGATTGGAGGTTTCTCTTGAGAAAGCTAGTGCTGCTTGCACCAATGTTTGCTGTGTTATTTTCTTGCCACTTTGCAACCGCTCAACAGGGAGATATTGCCTTCGGTGGCGGCACCGTGATGTCTCCCGGCTCGTGCGACGCACTTACCGGCCTCTGTCCTGAAAAGGGGGGCTTTTACCCTACGGTCAGTGCGGATGTCATTTTCCACAAACGTGTAGGTTTCGACTTTGAGGCTAGCTGGAAGGCAAGTCAGGGGGCATACGGCGGAACGGGTGGTCAGCCGTTCCGTCCTATCCTGTTTGGCTTCAACGGCATGTATCAACCCCGCTTGGGGAAGAAAGTCGGAGTTGATCTCCTTGCCGGCGTCGGCTGGCAGAGCACCCGCTTTTATCTGCCTTTTTGCACCAACTCTTTCACTTGCAGCAACTACACCAGCAGCAATCACTTCATGGTGGACCTCGGCGGCGGCGTTCGCTACTACGTCTGGAACCACGTCTTTGTGCGTCCCGAGGTCCGCTACTATCACATCGTCAATAACACTGACGTCTTCAGCAGCGACAACGTGTTTCGCGTGGGGGCCTCGATCGGGTATACCATCGGTCCAGACTAACTTGTCGACTCCGCCGCGACTCGCCGGACTCAGCCGGGTCCGGCGAGTATTTTTTCAAATCCTGAACGCACCTACAAAGGGGGCTGTATTTGAGAAGGTTTGCGCCCATCGCTTCCGTGTGTACTGTTTGTTTATTCGCCGCTCTCGCCCATAGCCAACAAATCGACATCGCAGTTGGTGGAGGCATCCTTCTCGCCTCTAAGAACCCCTCGGCCTCTGAGGCTTTTCTGCCCCCAGTGGAAAAGGGCGGGACGTACCTCAACGTCAGCGCGGACGTACTTCTGAGAAAACGGATCGGCCTCAACCTAGAGACTTCCTGGAGGGACAAGCAGGCCCACTACGATGCTTTCGAAACCTATCGTCCGATTCTGACTGACGTCAACGCGCTGTTCCAGCCGAAATTAAGCAGGAAATTTGGCCTTGACCTGCTGGCTGGCCTCGGCATTGCCAGTAATCGATTCTACATACCGGGAAACACTGCCTGCGGCCCCGGTGCCACCACTTGCTTCACCAGCAGCGATCACTTCATGGAGCACCTCAGCGGTGGCCTCCGCTATTATTTCTGGCACCAATTTTTTATCCGGCCTGAAATTCATTACTACCGTATTCAAAACAACGTTGAGTTCCATTCCGACAACCTATTCCGCGCGAGTGCCTCGATCGGCTACACCTTCGGCGGCCACTGAGTTCCCCAAAAGAATCGCATTTGCGATTCGGAGTTCCCATCAACGCACAGAAACAGGAAAGGCAGCGTCTTTTCGACGCTGCCGGCGCAATTTTTACGAATCTATTCCCTAGCGCATTGACAGGCAAATCTCTGCTTCATGAATCGCACGGTCGAGATGCTCGATCGACCGTGCACGATGCCCGTCGAAATCATGTTCGGCGCTTTCCAGTTGATGTTTCGCTGAGCGCATTGCTTCCAAAGCTTCGTCAATATGCGGATGACGCTCCGGTGCTGGTGATGCCGCAGCCGGGACCGGCGCTGCCGCTGCCACAGGAATTGGGGCTGCCGGCGCCTTTGGACCAGCGGCCGCCGCGGGGAATGCCAAGGTTAACATCAGCGCTGCTGTAATCAGTAGACTCAGGAACCCAATCTTCTTCATGCCTTCCTCCTCGTCCGAATTCCGGCACGGACGCCGCCTCTGAGATCAATGCCCACGGACCGGCTTGACACTCTTAAGCCCGCGACACCCGCACAGTATAAGCCGACCCACGGGAATCCCCGCGCCGATCAGGTTGACTCTTATGATGCTTGCCTTAGGAACTACCTGACCTCTTGCGATTTTTCCACCATAGGACGGTCGCCAGGAGAATGAAAACCGCCCCCAGCGCGAGGTCGAAGCGCTTCATGAAACGCATCAGCGTCCCCCAATGCCTGCCAAAGAAATATCCGGCAAGCGAGATCGCCGTAACCCACAATGCCGCTCCCATCGCATTGAAAGCCGCAAACCTTTTCCACGGCATCCGCAGCACTCCGGCCAGAGGCCCCGCGATTACCCTCATTCCGAAGACGAATCGCGCAAACAAAATCGTAATGGAGCCATGTCGCTCGAACATCCTCTCGCCCCGCATCAGGGTCGCGTCGCTGATGCGAAACAGGTTTCGATAGCGCTCCAGAAGCGGACGCCCGCCGTAATGCCCGATCGCGTAACCCAGGTTATCGCCCAGGGCGGCCGCCACCGTTGCCACGACAATGATCCATCCCAGATGCAGGTCCCGCTCCGAGTACGCCAGAAAACTTGCCAGCAACAGAACCGTTTCCCCTGGGAGCGGCACACCGGCATTCTCCAACAGCAGTGCCGCCGCCACGGCCCAGTAGCCGTAATTCACAAGTGCACCGCTCAGCAGATCGAGAATGTGACGGCTCATGAGTTTGAAAGATTGTTATCCCCGGTCATGTGGGGACAGCCGCCCTCGGCTGTCCGTGCCGAGCACAGCTCGGCGACACTTTCCTCAACTTTCGCGAAGCGCGTTTGCTCGCTTCCTTAATCTCAGGCGGGAAGGTTCTCACATGTCAGGAATTCAATCAACGCCTGGTTGAACTCCTCGGGGCATTCTTCGTAAGGCAGGTGTCCAATTCCCGGGAAAATTATCGATTTGGAATTCCGAAAAACTTTTGCCAGTGGCTCCGCCGATGAAGCGTGTACCGCCGTATCCTTGCCACCCCACATCAAAAGCGTAGGGATACTGGCCAACTTCGGCAGCGTCGTTTCCAGCTCTCGCAAGTCCTTACTCCACGTCCGGACAATGCTCAAGGCATGCTCGAACAAGCCCGGCTTCGCCAGCGGAGCCAAGTACCCTTCGAGTGTTCCTGGCGGAATTCGTTTCCGCTCGCCATACATTCGTGCGTGCCAATAGGGGTACAGGAAATTCATGCGCGCAATGCTGAGCCGAAACAAGCCTGCGCCAAAGTCGCTCCCAAAAAATGGCGCCAGTCGCCGCCCGTGCGCCGAATACGGATTTACCGGCGCCACCAATACCAGCCGCCGTAGCTGCAGCCCGGTGTTTCCACGAAGGCATTCCCCAGCCGCCATCATCGCAACCGCGCCCCCGTGCGATGTCCCTAGCAAATCGAATGACGAAATCCCGAGCCCCGCGATAAAGCGAAGAAGACGCTTCGCTGTCCCCCGCATTGAGTGATCGATCCCGGTTGGACGATCCGAAAACCCCGCTCCCATCATGTCCGGTGCATAAACCGCGGCATAAGGCGCGAGAGCCGGCATTGTGTACCGCCAGGAAAACGAATATCCCAGCAGACCGTGCAGCAAAATTAAAGCCCGTCCTGAACCCGCGCGCAGATACCGCATCCGCGCGCCCTCCAGATCCATCCAGCAATCCTCGATGCCGGAAGCAAACCCGGGAAAAGGAGCGGCACCCTCCTCTCGGTCCGCAGCCAGCACCAAGTCGTCAATTTTCCCAGACAACTTTTCCCCCACGACCCGATTCTATGTAAGTGAACATCGCCTCTGTTCGCTTCACTTGGGGAGCTTCGGCTCCCCGTTTTTTGTCTGGCATCCTGAGTAAACCGACCAACACGTTGTCATCCTGACCGAAGCAGAGGGATCGCGAGGCAATCCACGCGAGAAGTCGAAGGATCCATACCCTGTTTCACCCCAAGCCCTGCAAGGCATTTTAATCGATGCCGTACGCTAGGCTGCCGCCTTCCTCTTTTTCCTCAACAATTTCTTCAGCACGCGAATCCCCTTATCCACATGCTTTTCCTCCAGCAAGAACGGAGGCAAAAATCTCACCACCGTATCCTGCGTACTATTGAAAAGGACGCCCTCGGATAAAGCCTCATCCACAATCGGCCGCGCCGGAATCTCCAGATTGATCCCCTGAATAAATCCTCGCCCGCGCACTTCCTTCGCCGCAGCACTCTTCTCCACGATCGTTTTCAATTCCTGTTGCAGATACGCCCCAACTTTATTCACGTTCTCCAGCAGCTTTTCGTCTTCCACGATCGCAAGAAACTCCAGCGCCACGCGGCAAGCCAACGGACCGCCACCGAAAGTCGTCCCATGCTGCCCCGGCGAAATCGCATTCGCAAATTCTTCCTTCGCCAGAAACGCACCCAGCGGAAGGCCCGCCGCAATCGGCTTAGCAATCGCCACAATGTCCGGAGTCACGCCAAAACTCTGAAACGCAAAC
>DATNKA010000909.1:0-9897 GCA_035603655.1 Candidatus Acidiferrales bacterium
TTGGCGCCCGTCTTTATCCTTCGGAGAAACCTCCACGTTCGGCGTAGGCCGCGTGTCCACCAGTTCCACGATCGCCTTGGGAGGCTCCTGATACTTCATACTGGCCTGCCCCCACAGCCCACACCACACAGAAGAAACGACCACAGCCACCAACACAAATCTAACTGTAGAAAGGAAGCGCATCAGCAGATCTCCTTTTTGGTTCGCGAATTACGGTTCCCGGAAAAATCAGGCCCCGTTCGGAGCAAACATTCTGCCGCCGAAAGCAAAATGCAGCAACCACTTTCGCCGGATGCTAACCATGAAATGTCGTGGAGACTGAGGACCACGCTACGCACACTTCAGCAGATCCCGCGTTAAACCATTTCTCCGTTTCGAAGAAGCAGCTCTATGCTTGAAGAGTTCTATCGGGATGTTTCACTAATTGAGCTTCCTTGCACCGCGCCTTTTGCGCTGGTACGCTTTGCTGCCGTGAGCCTTAAGGCGGTCGTTTCTCCACTATTTCTTCGATTGCTGCCGCTGTCCGGCGTGCGCGGACTGGATGTTGATTCGAATTGTCGTAGATAACACCGGAAGGTCATGTCCAAGATGATTGCTGATGCCTTCTTTGTGGTTGTTGTGACTTGTTCCCTCGCCGCAAGAGATGTACCGACCCGGGTGATCAACTGGCCGCAAACTAGGTCCCCCGTTATCCGCATCACACTTGGAAAGTTTAAGAAAATCAGTTCTGTCGGTGGGCAGCACACCTCTCTGATCGACACAACCGCCGCGAGCTTGTGGAACAAAAAGATCTCACACCTTAGCTTCAACTTCTATCTCTTCGACAAGAACAAAGTCCGCATTGGCGACGGTTGGATCACGCTTGACAACCCTCATCCCCTGTCAAGCCGTCAAGTTCCAGACCACTGCCCATGTGAAGTAAGCTTTATTTCTGGTGCCGGTTCTGATGTCAGTCGGATTTGAAATGTCGTGCCGATCGGTGCTTGAGGGTTCTAAGAAGGAACCACACTAAATCCTTGCCAGCATTGGACGTTTGGCTAACTGTGTAAAGTTGAGCGACAGCGTGCGCAGATGTCAAAATTGATTAACGGGGCAACATGAAAACGAATAAGTTTGTAGCGAGTGGCACATCAGATCACCGAGTGCCCCTACTCTTTCTGTAACCCACCGTCTTCTATCGCTGGCAGGGCGGCGGGACACGGAGGAGAGCTCGACGGAGGAGAGGTAGGACGAGTTTCTGTGTGGCTTGGCGAGCAATCCCGTGAACCCTAAGGTCCTGCAAACGGCCGAAGAAAGCATACATCTAAACGCGGAAGGCAAGACACTTAGAAGCTGGAGAGGAACAAGATCATGATTCAGACCGGCCGCCACTTTCTTCAGATTCCAGGTCCCACCAACGTTCCCGAGCGCATTCTGCAGGCGATGAACCGCTCCGTTATCGACCATCGCGGCCCCGAGTTCGCAAAGCTGGCGAAAGAAGTTCTGGAGAACTTGAAGCTCGTTTTCCGGACCAGAGGACCGGTCGTGATTTATCCGGCATCGGGCTCCGGAGGCTGGGAGGCATCGATTGTTAACACGCTCTCTCCGGGCGACCACGTTGTGATGTTTGAAACCGGCCATTTCTCGCAGCTCTGGCGACAGGTTGCGGAAAGATTCGGCCTTCAAGTTAACTACTTGCCCGGCAATTGGCGGAGCGGCGCGAACCCTCGCGACCTCGAGGTAAGGCTCGAATCCGATCGCCAGCACCAGATCAAGGCGGTGATGGTCGTCCACAACGAAACCTCCACGGGCGCAACAAGTTCAATAGCGGACGTTCGCCGGGTCCTCAATCAAGCCAAGCATCCGGCGCTCCTCATGGTGGACTCCATTTCTTCGTTAGCCTCGATCGATTATCGCCACGACGATTGGGAGGTCGACGTCACGATTGCGGGCTCGCAGAAAGGCCTTATGCTTCCTCCTGGCCTCGGAATGAACGCGATTTCGGAAAAGGCGCTCGCCGCCAGCAAGCAAGCCAAGATGCCGCGTTCTTACTGGAATTGGCAAGACATGCTGCAACAAAACCAGGCAGGTTTCTTCCCCTACACTCCGGCCACAACCCTGCTCTATGGACTGCGCGAAGCGCTGACCATGCTGCAAGAGGAAGGGTTGCCCAATGTATTTCGCCGGCATATCCGTCACGGAGAAGCCACGCGTGCGGCGGTGAGAGCCTGGGGACTGGAAATTGTCTGCGAGAACCCCAGGGAATACTCGAGTTCCATGACTGCGGTGTTCACGCCGCAGGGCTACAACGCGGACGAACTGCGCAAGGTCATTCTGGAGAACTTTGATATGTCGCTGGGCGCGGGATTGTCCAGGTGGGCGGGAAAGGTCTTTCGCATCGGACACCTCGGCAGCTTCAATGATCTCATGCTGGCGGGCACGCTGAGCGGCGTGGAAATGGGATTGCGCCTGGCGGACGTGCCGCACCATGCGGGAGGCGTAGCTGCCTCGCTTGCAAGGCTCACCGCGGCGCACGAGAAGGCTGAACCAGTGCCAGCAAAATAAGTTTTCGGTAAGCAACGGCTGTGCGCATTTTGCAAAATCTCAGAGGATGGGAGCGGCCTGTGGGGTCTGGAGCGCGGGCAGTAGGGGTGCGGAGTGGCTTCCCATTTGCTACCACAATCGTGCTCGTACTGCTCTGTCTGATGTATGGCATCACCTACATTGACCGAGTCAATGTGAGCACTGCCTCACTGGTCTTCAAGCAGGATCTCCACCTCACCAATACGCAAGTTGGACTGGTCTTCTCGGCGTTCGCGTATCCCTACGTCTTCTTTACTACGATTGGCGGGTGGCTGAGCGACCGCTTCGGCGCGAGACGGGCGCTGACGGTGTCGGCTCTGATTTGGGGAAGCGCGACGTTAGTTACCGGGATGACGACCACATTCGCGGCCATGCTCGCGGCGCGCGCTGTACTCGGATTAGGAGAGGGCGCGACATTTCCAATCGCCACCCGCGCGATGTGCGAGTGGCTTCCCGAGCGCCGGCGAGCATTTGCCCAAGGGGTCACCCATTCAAGTTCCAGGCTGGGCACGGCGGTCACTCCACCGCTGGTCGCCTGGCTGATTGCGCTGGTTACCTGGCGCGGGTCGTTTGTCGTTCTGGGAATCGTGAGCCTCGCTTGGGCTTTAGCATGGGCTGTGTATTTTCGCGACAATCCTGCCGATCATTTCAGCATCACTACAAAAGAACTCGAATCTCTTCCACCTTTTGTCCTACGCGACGGGAAGGCCGACCCTGTGCCGTGGCTCTCGCTGGCGCGCCGCATGGTCCCCGTCACCGTCGTCTATTTCTGCTACGGATGGACGCTCTGGCTCTACCTCGCGTGGATTCCGTCTTTCTTCCTGCACAGTTACCGCCTCGACGTAAAGAACTCCGCGCTGTTCTCGTCGGGTGTGTTTTTAGCCGGCGTTGTCGGAGACACCTTGGGCGGGGTTGTCAGCGACCACATCCTGAGCAAGACCGGCGATCGCATCATGGCGCGCCGCAATCTTGTGGTGTTCGGATTTGTTTGTTCGCTGCAGTGCATGCTGCTCATCTTTTTTGTGCGGAGCGCCTCCGCGGCAGTAATTTGCCTGAGCCTCGGTTTCTTTTTTGCGGAATTTACAATCGGGCCGATGTGGGCAATTCCCATGGACATCGCTCCACAGTTCTCAGGCTCCGCGAGCGGCCTCATGAATATCGGTTCGCCGCTCGCCGCCATCATTTCGCCAGCCGTGTTCGGATACGTGATCGACAAGACTGGGAACTGGACTCTTCCGTTTCTCGGTAGCATTTCGATACTGCTGGTTGGATCGATCGTGGCGTTTTGGATGAGGCCGGAGAAGGGGTTCCGAACGTAGCGGCCCCACTGTTCGCATGTCCAGACTGTTGTGTCCAGCGGGCGAAAGAAAGCGTAGCGTCCCCGCTCTCGTGAAGTCTCCAGGTCGTTGAAGATTCTCAGTTCGGTAGTGGGCTCGAAGGTTTTTGAGGAAGAATAGCTGGTTGGTCGGTTGGTCCTCGGCGATGATCTTTGATGAAGAGACCTTTTGAGGAATAATGACAATGAGTGAGCTCGAACCAACGTTTGTTCCCCGAGGCGAACTGTTGGCCGACATTCGAGCGCTGATCGCCGAAGCGCGGCGCCAAACCACGGTCGCTGTAAATATGGGGCTAACGCTGCTCTATTGGCGCATTGGCCAGCGCATCCACCGTGAGGTGCTGGGCAGCGAGCGCGCCGCCTACGGTGAACAGATTGTCGTCACGGTGTCACGACAATTGGTGGCGGACTACGGACGAGGTTATTCAGAGAAGAACCTCCACCGAATGGTTCAGTTTGCCGAGCTGTTTCCCGAGCAAGAGATGTCGCGACCCTGTCGCGACAATTGAGTTGCTCCCACTTCAGCGTGAAGCCTTCATTTTTCCGGATGCCGAGGGCGTATTCGTGGATACCGGCAACTACCTCCGGCGGGTGCTGCACAAATTGGCGAAGGACCTCGAACTGCTTATGACCGGCAGAATGGGTCAAAACCGTAATAATTGCCGCAATTTGCTACCAAATTGCTACCAAAAAACTGCAGTGGCTGAACCGTGGGGATCGGCCCCTTCAACAATACGTTAAGGCGCAAATCGCTCTCATGCATGTTGGGTCTTCGCGGCAGCAATCGCAGGAGCACATTGGCGATCACCGGAGGCTGATGCTCCCCCGCATTTTCTGCCAATGTGTATGACCGGCCAAACCATTCGGTCCTCGGACGTTCGTTTCCCAGCCGTCACTCTCCCGAGAACCAACGATCGACACGTGCAATTCTCTCGGTTCTTCCTTCAGAAGTGTGTGCGGTGAGGGCGGTCGAACAAGCTAGCGGATCGGAGCGTACACTGAAGCTGCAAGCGCGAGGATCACAAGGAGTATTTCCCATGAATTATTACGGAGCCAAAGACTTGGCTGACAGCCTTCGTACTGTGCGAAAGAACACGCTCATCATTGCCGAGGAAATCCCCGAGGAGCAGTATGGCTTCCGAGCGGCGCCGGAAACACGAACCGTAGCCCAATTACTCACTCACATCGCTGTTGTGCAGAGGATGCCGGAACAGATCCACTCCATAGAGAGGCGCACCACACTTGAGGGATTCGACTTTCCAGAGTTTATGCGGAGCATCGTGGCCGACGAGCAGCGACCTCGCAGCAAGGCACAGATCATCTCCCTTCTTCGCGACGAAGGGGAGCGATGGGCAAATTGGCTGGAAAGCCAATCCGACGAATTTCTAGCGGAGCGTGTGAAGGTTCCGTCCGGCATGATGCCGCCGACCAAGACCCGTTTCGAGATGCTGTTGGGTGGCAAGGAACACGAAATGCATCACCGCGGCCAACTGATGCTGATTGAGCGGATGCTTGGCATCGTGCCTCACCTGACGCGCCAGATGCAGAAGCGCATGGCAATGGCGTCCACTGTTCCGGCCTAGGCGCGAGCCGCACAATCAACCGTTGCGAAAGGAGTAACGGATGCCAGAATACCAAGCTGCCATTGACGCCATACTAAGCGGGCGAGGCTTGGGCCCGCGGTTTCGCGTCGACAGGGCCGGCGAGAGGAGAATTTTTCAGCTGATCTCGGTGGCTTAGCCGCTAGTCATCCAGGCTGCCCATGGTCATATTGACGGTAGTTCCCGTCATCCCGCTCGCCTTATCGGAAGCTATGAAGACCGCCATGTTTGCCACCTCTTCGAGCGCCATGACTCGTTGCGGGTGGGTCGTGCTTGCGAGGTAACCTTGGAATTGTTCCCAAGTTATGCCCGTTGTCTTGGCTTTCATTTCGTAGACTTCCCTGATCGTGCTTGTCTCCGGCATGCCATGTGGTCGCACAGCGACCACGCGAATGCCCTGAGGTGCGAGTTCGGCGGAGAGATCTCGAGTGAGCGCCTCCTTGGCGGCCTGCGCCGAACCGTAACCTCCGTTCAAAGGGGTACCTTTCCGCGAGGGGAGCGCGGTGACGGTCATGATCACCCCCGATTTATTCTGAACCATATGTCTTGCAGCCAGGCGCGCGCTCAGAAAGTACGACCTCGTATAACTCGCGATGGCCAGAGAGAACTGCTCGAGATCCATTTCGATCAGAGGGACACCCAGAATCTTCTCAGGCGAGATGCTGATCGCGTTGAACGAGATATCGACGCGGCCTGCCTTATCGATCACGGACCGCAGATGTTTATCTATCGCCTGTTCGTCAAGAGCATCGACCTCCGCCGCCTCGGCGGATCCACCAGCCAATTGGATTTCCTTGGCAAGAGCTTCTAGGGGCGCTCGCTTTCGCCCGCTAAGAAAAACCTTGGCCCCGTCGCAGGCAAAGGCGCGTGCGACAGCACCGCCGATCGCACCTCCGCCTCCGTAGATCACCGCAACTTTGTTCTTCAGCATCATCTTTGTTCCCTTTCCAGGGGTGCTCACCCCCGACCACTTCATGAGTTAAGACCGACGGATGAGACTTATCTGGGGTGGCTGCTATTGTCGCAATCCATCGACATCCGGATTGTCAAAGCCGTCACCGATACAGACACCACGACATCGCGAAAATGGGCGCTCATCAACCGCCCAGTTCGCGCCTCGGTACGTGTCTATACAGGACAGAACTGGGTAGGGTCTCAGTATGACGATGAGCGGGATTGACCACGCTCGCGGGATGGCACTGCGCCTATATTATTGAGTGGGTAATTACGGAGCAAAACTGATGTTAGTGCATATTTTCAGGGGTCCAGGCCGCGTGTTTGGTGTTACGGGAGACGGGACGGGAGGCAACTTACCCTCGCGATTTTCTCCTTGGACGTTCTTTAAATCGATCGAACTGAGCCGGGATGGGGAGGCAAGGGCGGGGGTAGATGCCAACGAGTGTCTGGAAGACATCGAAAAGCATGGTTTTCACATTACTGATGCGCACGTCCGCATCACCGAAAGTGTAATCTGATGCATCGCCTGCTCGACCTGTCGGGAACAAGATGTCATCTCCGAGCGCGGGTCACTGCACACCCCACGGCTCGCCCGGTTCAAGTTTTGGCACTACCTGGAAGTGCGACAAGGTGTGAGAGAAAGGTGACGCGAAAGTGGAACTGGTGACAGACGACCTGATCAGCCGGGCGCGGGCCGGGGACGGCGACGCGTTCCGAGCGCTGACCGAGCCTCACCGCCGCGAGCTGCAGGTGCACTGCTACCGGATGCTCGGCTCCTTCCAGGACGCCGAGGACACAGTCCAGGACACCATGCTGGCCGCCTGGCAGGGTCTCGCGGGATTCGAGGGACGCGCCTCGGTCCGCACCTGGCTGTACCGGATCGCCACAAACCGCTGCCTCAACGCGCTGCGCTCGGGCAGCCGACGACCCGCCAAGGAATGGGACGTGCCTGGAGTTGTACCGCCTGAACCGACCCGGCTCGGCGACATCGTATGGCTCGAGCCATTTCCCGACGCCCTCCTCGAAGGTGCGATCAATGTTCCGCTCGGCCCGGAGGCGCGCTACGTGCAGACCGAATCCATTTCGCTGGCCTTTGTGAAGGGCCTTCAGGTCCTGCCGCCTCGCCAGCTTGCCGTCCTCATCTTGCGCGACGTACTCGGTTTCCACGCCAAGGAGGTGGCCGACATGTTGGATTCGACCGTCGAATCGGTCAACAGCGCCCTTAAACGGGCGCGCACCAGCCTGCAGTGCCGAAGGCCGGCAACTGCCGACCGCGAACCGCCTCCCCCATCCGCCTCACCTGCGGAGAATGCGATCGTAGCGAAGTTCGTCAGCGCGTATGAGTCCGCCGATCTCGAGGCGCTCGTGGCCCTTCTGACCGACGACGTCTTCATCTCGATGCCTCCGATGTCCTTCGAATACGAGGGCCGAGATGTCGTGGCCCGCTTCTGCACCAGCATCTTCGGCTCGGGCCGAAGGTTCAGCCTCGCACGCACAAGAGCGAACGGTCAGCTGGCGTTCGGGGTCTACCTGCACGCCCCCGACGGTAGCCGTCAAGGGGTCGGCCTCCACGTCCTTACGCTGACCGGCGACCGGATCTCCGCCATGACCCGCTTTGAAAAGAACGTGCTCCCATGGTTCGGGCTACCGCGATCGTTACCGAGCCGTGGCTGTGCGCGGCAATGAAGGATGTGGTGCCTTCGAGCGCGGATGATCCGCGCCATGGGAGAGCCATCTACACCGATAGCGGCTTGGCGGAAACGCCGTTGGTCGTTCTATGTACGAAAGGCTCGAGCAAAGCCTTCAACTGAGAACTCAAGTGCAGTTGTTCACTCTCCTGCTCGAAGAGTTTCTGCGGATCGGTTGCACTCTTCGGCGTGTAGCGGAGATATGATAGTCGCATCAGCCAGAGAGCATGGCTGAGGGCTTCTTCACTTTGTATCTGAAATGTGGTCCATCCTGAGTTCGGAACCCAGCGGTGCTCCTCAGCCAGTCCTTCTGCCAAGAGCGCATCGCGGACCGAGCGTGGGAAAGGAATATCAACAATTCCCCCTGATTTGGTCTTCCGTGCCATCTCATTGTTAGGGTGCAGGTGGTTGCGGCCGCTTGGGTTGTGCGGCCGTTTCCGATAGTTCTCTAAGCGTGAAACATTCTTCATGCACAGGCTTACCAACATCGTCGGTTTTGCATGTCCTTAGATCGACCGGCCAGTTGCAAATTGAACAACTAAATTCCGGCTGCGTGGCGCGCGCCATAGGTACCTCTGGGAATAGCGGGGGGAAGGCCTCAAGACAAAAACATTACACAAAATGTTAAAGACTGTCTGTAGCGCACTACGTTTTTTGAATCTTAAAGTCTAGTTGCAGGTACTGATAAGGATTCGCCACGTTGCTTTTTGGACCCCCACGTTGGCGCTCTCATCGCAGTATCGGCAAACGCAACCGCGATGAAAACAAATTGGTGTTGACGGAACTGGTGCCTACGTAAAAATAGCTCTAGGCTGCAGAGTGCTGGGTCGGCTTCCGGCGCCAACCTGCTCCGCTTGTGCACACTGCTAGTCTCGGCTCCTGAGCGGCACGGACATGTTCGGCATTAGTGGGAAAAAAGCTGACGGTCGCGCTCAAGTTGACTGTTTTTCTCGCAATACCGAGCAAACCACGTCGCCTTGGCCTTCGAGATGGCGATCGGTCTCTGAAGGAGGAGTTGGGTCGGCTTCTTGACCGCGTTCATGTTAGCCGCAAAGTGCGGGTGGTCGAAAACGAGGACGGCCTGGATCGCATAAGAGGTGGCGACGCGAGGGTCTTCAATCATGATGAGGTGATCGCCGTTTCCTTTTTCTCCGCTTTCGGAGAGGTTCGAGCAGCCGGTGAATACTTTAGCGGTGGGCAGGTTGAAATCAGTGACCACGAACTTGTTGTGTTCGTGAATGCCGGAGCCCGAACTGAATTCCGCGGCGATAGCGCGGCGTAGATTGTTCGATTGTGGTAGGTGCGCTTGCGCGTTTCGCGATCGCGCCCCAGGTAAACGCGGACGAGCCACCTTCGCTCGCCGCGCGCGATGATCTGACCAACCTGACGAGACATAGACGTTCCTCCTTTCTCCCGAATGAGGCTTCCTGCCGGCGCATTGCGAATTCGCCTGGCGGAGGAGTGAGTTGTCAGTCTGTTCGGGGAGGCTGCCCGACCCTGTGTTTTCAATTGCTTAGAAGGACTATGGCGGGAGAGGAGTCGAAATTTGTCTGCATCCATATGTGGATGTATAATACTCCGTAAATGGAGGACTAAAATATGCCCACAGGAGCAGTAGCTACTCTGCAAGGGCCGATCGCGGGATTCTCTTGGGACGTTCCAGTCGATCTCTCAAAGAAAGCGGTTCAAGCTCGCCTGAGTCCGTCGGCTATCAACGGATTCTTCAAGCTCACACGCTCCTGGAAACTGCGGG
>DATNKA010000910.1:0-3585 GCA_035603655.1 Candidatus Acidiferrales bacterium
GTTGTCGTCTCCCAGTAATCGATCCACTGGTTGCGAATACCATTGGCCCGCTCGATCAGTTCGTGGCTCGGGCTTTGCCCGTGCTCGACCAAGACGACGATCCCCGTATTGAATTCCCTCTGCGAGTGATCGACATCGGGCAAGCGCGGCCCTTCCACGGCAATCACATCCTGAATCGTCACTTTCGTTCGGTCGGCTTTGAATATCGGATGTCCGTTTGCGTCTTTGCCGACTGCCACGAGGTTCTTCAACATAAAGAAGTCCGGCACCTCTGCCGCCGAGATCAAGCCCATCAGATACAGGTCAAGATAGGAATATCCTGTCGCCGGTACGTAGTAGTTGTCATCGAGCTGTGTGTAGGTTCCATCGGAGTTATCCTGCCAGACGCCTCCACCCATGGCGGATGCCTCGGTGGGCCGCTGGTAAGGAAACGCCACCTGGGCTTGCAAGCCTTGCGCCCAATGAACGGGACCGAGGGGAATGGTTTCGCCGCTGACTTTCGCGGAGACAAACGCGGCCCAGCGATGGCCCATCTCGTGCCCAATCTGCGACATCGCGTAGTTGTAGGACCGAATCTTCCCCTCCGGAGAGCTCTCCGCCAGTTGGTGGGAGTAAAAGGTTATGTCGTGGTCGCCTCCAACAGGTGCATCCTCAGGCGGCCGTTCTTGCATCTGGTTCGAGCCGACGTACACAGGTTGCACGTATTCCCACTGGAACCTGCCTTGAGTACAGTAGGCCCCCAGGTCGTGTTGCAGTTCCCCGGTTCCCAGCACGTTGCCGCCCTTGGGGCCATCACTCGGAGTACCTGCTTCCTGGTTGTCAATTCGGAAGTCGGAGTAGTAGGCAAGGAAATCGAATTTGTCGCCAAGGCCTTTAATTACTGTGCAGGAGAGATCCTGAGGTTTGGGCAGAGCCGGGTAGTGGAACGATTCGTACACGACTGCAAAGGGGCCATCCTTGCGCGTCAAAGAGGAAAGGTGAACCTCGGGATTGAAAAATCCCGACAACCGAACGACATGAGGCGACAACCGCTCGACGGGCTCAGGGTTCCCGCGCACAGCAACTTCAGCGTAGACGGTCACCTGCCCTAGTCCGCGAAGTACGGTTGGCAGGACTCCCTGCAGGGTGATCGAGTTGCCGTTCACCCTCACCTTACGTGAGACACCCGGGCCAAATGAAATGTACGTTGGTGGCCGATGGTGCGGCACAAAGCCTTGCACGGTCCAGACAAACATTGGGCGGGAAGCATCGGCGCTCGTAGAAGGCGGCTCGTGCGCATCGAAAAGAACGCGGTACGTAATGCCTTTCACCGCTGGATCGCCTTCCGGGAGCACAGGTCCACGCGTTTCGAAGGTGACCTTCAGTAGGATACCGTCATCGATCGAGAGCTTGAGATTCCGGACATCCAAGTGCGCGGCGACCGCTGGATGAGGCTCAGGACTGAGGGTCATCAAAGGCTTTCCCGCGCCTGAGAGCACCGGGTAGATGCCAACAATGGCATCCTTTGCTGCGAGTTCCTTGTATGACATCTCGATGGATCCGTCGCGGTGCAACACCGCCTGAAAACGGTTGATCGTCTTGAACCATGTGAAATCCTGGATATTCCCGAAGGGCTCGGTGAGATCCCAGGTGATGACCACACGATCCGGCAGTTCCTTCGCATAACGAGGTCCGGACATCCGCGGCTTAAAGAACGCGCAGATCGCCGGAGCGCTATCAAGTAGTGTGCTGGCCGCTTCCGCCAGCGGATCGAACCGACCAATCGACACTCCCCCGTCGCTACGATCGCGAGGCTCAGGACTGTCATCCGTTTGTGGCGTGCCAAAGCTGATCGCTCCAGTTCTGCCCACGCGGAATGAGTTCCAGTGCTGACTGGAGAAAGGAAAGGCAAATTGGTGCAGAGTCACCTCGGCACCGGCGAGTTCAGGGCCTAAGTCCTGATCCCAGTTTAAGGCCTCATTCTCCACGCGATAGCGGGAAGCCTCCGGGGTGAAACGTAGCGTGCGACCGACGAGGTCGAACAGGTTAGCCTTCCCCAGCGCGCCCTCGTCCAATTCCATCACGATCAGGTCTCCTTTGGTCGAGACCTTGCCGATCGGGTGCCCCGGTTCGTTCTCCCCCTGCTGCGCGAACGACAGGCTCGGATACAGGAGGAGGCCACATAGAACGAAGATTCCACACCCCACGGTACGTTTCTTCATGTCACCTCACTGGGTCTGCCAATTCCGCCCTTAGCCAAGAGCCACTTGAGATAGCAAAAAAAGGAGATGCCTTTTATGTTATATATAATATCCCGAGACGACTCTACCTTAATCATCACACCAAGCCCGTGATACTGATCATTGTTTCTCTCGTGCTTTCGCTCGTGGCCGCCCTCATCGCGAGGTGTCCTTTCGCCGTCGCCGTTGCTCGCTCTCCTTCATCATTTCGCTCAAATCCGCAACCGGCCGTATCTCAATCGGTCCAAGTCCATACTTAAAGCCTGGTTGCTGTGAGATAAGCTGAACCGCGTGATTGAGGTCTCGCGCCTCAAGGATCTGAATGCCGCCGACCTGTTCCTTGGTTTCCGCATAGGGGCCGTCGGTCGTCGCGACCTTGCCGTTTTTCCAGTGCAGGGTCAACGCGGTCTCCGGAGGCTGAAGAGGTAGTTCGGCAACAAGATGCCCGTTGGCGCGCAGATGGTCATTGTGCTCAAAGCATTCGTCGAGCACTACATGTCGCTCGTCCTCGGTCATCCCTTCGAATTTTCCTGGCTCGAGGTATCCCAAACAGATGTATTTCATTCATTCCTCCTTGCTTCCTGTGACTCGTTGTTTTCCTGTGAGCCAGAGCCGTAGCTCATCGTTCTGTTATCAGATAGTTGTTCGGGAGACCGAAAATCGACAGTTACTTCATTTTTTCATTTCAACTGCTTGGAATGTTTTCAAACCGGGGATGGCGGAAGGCAATCTCGAGGCATCGGGCTGAAACTCGCTCGGGGACAGGCTGTTGCTTACTTCGTCCAGAGAACTATCGTCGGAATAGTCATCGGCCTTATTTACAAACCCTCGCTACACCATAATCGTGAATCTATCTGTTGTTGTTTTGCGTCTGAAGCCCTTGATTGTGGTTTTTAGCCATTCGGGCTGTGATCTCTTCATCCACTTCATCCGACTCCCGCCCTTTGCAAAAAAACGCGAAGCAACGGGGCACCCACTGCGTTGGTAATGCCCGCAAGATCAAAGGCCCGGGCCAACCCGGCCGAATGCTTATAGACTTCGGGTTGGGACTGCGCCTGCAGGCGCGTCAGGCCGGCATCGCCGGCAGTGTTGTCACTGCCGCGCAGTTGCTTCCGTTAGGGTCCTCCGTAAGAGAATCGGGCGCACCTCGACCGGCGCCCGACAGGCGACGGCAGCCTTGCGCCCCCACGCCAGTGCCTCGTCCAGATCAGCGGCTTCCAGCACCCAAAAACCGCCTATGTGCTCCTTGGTCTCCAGATACGGCCCGTCGGTGACGAGCACCTTACCCTTGGGCTCAGCCCGCAGCGACCTCGCGCTGCTGGCCCCAGAGAGGCCGGCGACGAATTTCCTGGCACCGGCAGCAATC
>DATNKA010000911.1:0-3538 GCA_035603655.1 Candidatus Acidiferrales bacterium
ATGGCACTGTCATACTCGCATTCAAAAGGTGTGTTCCGACGATATTGTGCCACTGGATATTGAAATTTGGCCATCTGCCACTCTATTCGAGGCTGGATCCACTCTGCGGTTAACGATTCAAGGTCAGGATGCGGCTAGGTACCCGGCCTTTGGGCACAGCGAACTCCTCAACCGTGGATGGCACACTATTTTCACGGGAGGAGCGCACGATTCTTGCCTGACCGTTCCGCTGAACAAATCCCAGGAGCGTTCACAGCGGCCAAGAACTTCCCACCATGCTCTCCCGGCCCACGAACCACCCTGACGAAAGAATGGTTTTCGCCGAAGCGAAAACCATTTACCGTCGAAGCTTCCCCCCTCGTCCGCTCAGCCGCGAACGAGACGTTCCCTTAGAGCAATTCCGGGATCGTCGTTTCCATGGTGACGCGAGTCCCCGTGATCGTGCCTTTGATGAAGGCAGTCGTCTTCCCTGTGGAATCGGTAGCTCTCAGCGTAAACCTGCCGAGGAGAGAGTTTCCGTCCCCCGACACAGTAACCGCTTCGACGAGCCGGGTCGGCCCGACTGGATTCCCCGCGTTCGTGGTATCGTTGCCGGCCCAGGCGAAGTGATTTACTCTGTATTGGTTCGGCCTGACTTTCGTCCAAATGCCCATGCAGAAATTCCCATCCTGAGGCGGCCGTCCCGAGTTCATGATCTCCGTGCCATCGCCATGCCAGACGATAATGGCATTGTCGATTGGAGTGCCGTTCGGTGGTCCTTCACTGTTACCCTCGGCAGTGAAAATCACATGCCACATCCCCACGATTGGCTCTACCGTGTCGGCAGCTTGAGTCAGTAGCGCCGGCGGATCGGCCACCCGCCAGGCCTGCTTATGAAGCTTCGCCGTCGGAGTGTCACACTGGGCGGCGGCCATTGCGGTCAAAAAGGCTCCTATCAAAGCGAAGCCCAGACCTGCGCGGAGCATTTTGGAAATTGCTTTCATAAATCATCTCCTTGTAATTTTTGTTCGAAGAGTTCGCTGGAAGAGGACCTCTTCGAACTCCGGGCTGCATCCTGTCGCGGATGCCCAAAAATCACAAGGACGGCAAGGTAAAGATTGGGTGAAGAAACCTGAAGCCCTAACCCATTGACGCCAAATGCCTTTACCCACGCGGCCCCGGCAATGCTATAGTTTTGTGCCTCAGTTCCTGGGGCGGTATGTCTGAGTCGCAGTACAGATTCGCCGAATTTCAGCTCGACTGCGCCAGCTTCGAGTTGCGCCGCCAGGGGCGCACCCAGAAAAGCGAGCGCGTTTCCCTCGAGCGCATCCCCATGGAGCTGCTGATCCTTCTTCTGGAGCGGCAAGGTAGCGTCGTCTCCCGCCAGGAAATCGTCGACCGTCTCTGGGGTAAGGAAGTCTTCGTCGATACCGAACACGGCATCAACACCGCGATCCGCAAAATCCGCCAGGCGCTGAGAGACGACCCCGAGCAACCCCGCTTCATCCTGACCGTCAGCGGCAAAGGCTACCGCTTCGTAGCCGGAGAGAACGGCAACCGCCAGTCCGCCGCCTCATCGGAAACTCCGACGGAGATACCGGAACGAGAGCCTCTCCCATCCGGCTCAGACGTACCGGACCGCGGACGGGTTGCGGCAGTCATGCCAGCGGTTCAAAGCAACCGAGCTAAACTTGCCATCGTAATTGCCATCTGCGTCGTCGCTATTCCGATCTTCATTCTGCGCGATCTTATTTTCCACAGCCGTCAAGCGGCGCTGATCCACTCGATCGCCGTGCTCCCGCTCAATAATCTTTCGGGCGGCCCCGGTCAAGAATACTTCGCCGACGGCATGACCGACGAACTCATCACCGCACTGGCAAAGAACCACAGCCTCCGCGTGGTCTCGCGCACATCGGCGATGCAATACAAAGGAGTCAACCGTCCTCTTCCCGACATCGCCCGCGAACTCAACGTCGACGGCATCCTCGAAGGCTCCATCGAGCGCACGGCCAGCCGCGTGCATATGACCGTCCAGTTGATCTACGCGCCTACTGATTCCCACGTCTGGGCCGAAAGCTACGACCGCGATCTCGATCAGGCCTACTCACTTCCGGAAGAGCTTTCCCACATCGTTGCCAAAGAAGTGAAAGCCGCGACCTCGCCCATGCCGACGCCTCGCTACATCAGCCCCGAAGCCCACGACGCCTACCTGCGCGGCCGCTACTACTGGTTCGGAGTTGACATAGATCAAAGCCAGCAAGCCTTCGAGAAGGCGATTCAGCTGCAACCCGATTACGCCGCAGCGTGGAGCGGGCTCGCCGATGCCTATGGCCTCCGCGCCGTCTATAGCTTGGGCCCGGGTTCCGATGCGATGACCAAAATGGAGAGCGCCGTACGGAAGGCCATAGAACTCGATGATTCTTCCGGCGAGGCGCATAACTCGCTCTCCGGCTGGTATTTCTTCTTTGCCTGGAACCCGCAACGCGCCCTCGCTGAGGCCGACCGGGCTCTTGCGCTCAATTTCACGCAGGCGCATTTTTTACGCGCCCACGCACTGATCGCGCTGCATCGCACCGACGAAGCGATCCAGGAGGAGAAGCGTTTTGTCGAACTCGATCCGTTGGTTTTTCCCTGGGCACTCGGTTTGGCCTATCTGAACCTTGGCCAGATCGACAATGCCATCGCCGAACTCCGCGTGCGGACGCAGGTGCAACCGAACGACTTCTTCTCGCATTATGCGTTGGCGGAAGCATACTGGCTCAAGGGCATGTGGCCGGACTTCGCACAACAAATTGAAAAAGAAATTGCTCTTACCGAAAGTCCGGAAAAGGCTGCTGAAATTCGTCAGGCCTATGAACGCGGCGGCTACAAAGCTGTTAGTCAGAAGCGGCTTGAATTTCTCGAGGCCCGTTCTCGCAAGATGTACACTTCCCCAATGGACTTCGCCTATCAGTATGCGTTTCTCAACGACAAAGAACAGACGCTGAAATCTCTGGAAGACTCGTTCCGCGACCGCTCTCCAGGAATGGCATTGCTGCAAAATGAACCGCTCTTCAACTTTGTCCACGACGATCCGCGTTACAAGGCTCTGGTAAAGAAAATGGGGATCCTTCCCATTTCATGACTGCAACTGAACTTCTCTTCCGCCGTTGGCAGCGTCAAATCGCCATCCGACCGGCTTGTTCTATGTCAAAATAATGAGCCTGCAAATAGGGAGAGGATCTTGGCCGCAAGAATTCTCATGGTTCTTAGTGCGAGCATTATCTTTACGCTTGGAGTCGTCCACCTCGTCTATACGTTCTGGGGGCCAAAGCTCACGCCCCGTGACCCGGCGCTGCAAGTCAGCATGAGCCAGATTTCACCTGTCATTACGAAAGAAACAACAATATGGCGGTGTTGGGTGGGCTTCAATGCCAGCCACAGCATGGGACTCATTTTGTTCGGCTTGGTTTACGGCTTTCTCGCATTGGCACATGGCCAACTCCTCTTTCAGTCACGGTTCCTGCTCGTTGTCGGCCTGGTAATGCTTGGTGGGTTTCTTGTGCTCTGCAAGGTTTAT
>DATNKA010000912.1:0-3862 GCA_035603655.1 Candidatus Acidiferrales bacterium
TCGGGCCGTCCGCTGCGGTGCTCGGAGAATGGATCTGCTGAAAGACGTCGGTTGTGGCTTTGAGGTAGTCGGAGAACTCGCTGACCTGACGCATGCGAAAGCCAGCAACCAGCTGACGTCCCTGGGCCACGAAATCCTGCCGGCTAGGCAGCCATACTTCTCCGTTCACTTTGCGCTGGTCGACGACTCCCCGAAAGCTTTTCACGCTAACCAGAAAATTCAGACCCAGCGGTGAAACGCTGGCGAATTCCATGCGGACGACTTCCCCTGCGTCGGGACTGATCCACATCTTGCCCTTCATGTCGCTGGCGATCTTGTCGTCGGTCGTGCCGTGCCGCAGCGGTTGTGATTTTGGCATGAACGAATAGACAATCGCCGGAGTTCCATCCACGTCTTCCCATTTCAAAGGCTCAAATCGTGATTGGAGAATGATACCGGCGAAGAGCAGCGCGTCTTTCGGGCGGAGGTCGGGATTCTTCTGTGCTTTGCGTTCGTCGGCCTTCAGCTTGCGCTCGATCTCTCTTTCCTGATGTTCAAGATTCTGCTGCGAAAGCGGCTTGCCATCGTGGCTGATGCGCAGCGTGAACACTTCGTAAGGGGTTGGCGTGATGTAGTACGTATCAGTGTGCTGGCTGCGAACCGTGCCGGCTTTGTCGAGGGTGTAGAGCGTAGTTTTGTCGGTGAACGTGTACTGCGTGAGCAGCGCCTCGACATCTTTCTGGTGGCTGGCCACGCGCGAGATCAGGGTGTCGGTATCTGGGAACGATGGCCGGGCGGCCCTGTCTAGCGCTAGCACTGGGGTATTGAAGATAGCTGCGGCCGCGACGATATAAGAGAGAAAGTTCCTCGAACTTTTGACTAGAAAGCGCCTGAGCGCCTCAGGCAGCGGATCGAACATGTTTCTCGGCTTCATCTTCAAGTGTCTTCCTTGATAGAAATCACGACTTCTTAGAAAGCAAGCTAACCCGGATCGGGCAAGGACGGCTGGCCTATTCTGCTGGACGAGCAAACTATGCGACGAACCGCAGGTTTGGAGCGGCAAACCGCGGCTGCGACCGGGCATAGCTGCGCTAGAATGCTGTTTATGGCTGACGATACATTGCGCTTCCCGTCCTTCTGGCGGCTGCAGATCATCGGAGGGATTTGCCTTTATGTCGTGGTGCTGGTGGCCTGCATTCCTGAACTTTTTCGCAAGCCTGGAATGTTCCGCGAAAACTCCATCTGCGTCGTTTTCATGTTTCTCGGAAGTTTTGTACTGCACCCGATCTGCCGGTCGCTGCTGCGGCGCTCGCCTTCCTGGCTCTCGTTCGGGCTCATCATGTCGGTCTGGTCCGCGATTCTGGGAATCGTGACCGCGGTTGCCGCTACGCTCGTGGTGTTGCGTTTTCGCGCCTTTGACTGGGGGGACCTGGCCTCGAACTCCGTGCAGTTTAGCGTGGTTCTTTTCTTGTGGTGCACTCTATATCTCAGCATCAAGCAGTGGCAGAGCTCGGCGCTCGAACGAGATCGGCTGCTGCGGGCCGAATCCGAGGCGCGCGAGGCGCGGCTCAGCGCCCTGCGTTATCAGCTGAATCCTCACTTTCTTTTCAATTCGCTGAATGCTGCCTCCACGTTGATGTTGGAGGGGGATGCTCCGGCGGCAACCCGCATGCTGGCGCAGATCGGCGACCTGCTGCGGAGCACCCTCGATCACGACGCGCTGCCGGAAACTCCGCTGGCGCAAGAGTTGGCATTCGTCGATCAGTATCTCGCGATCGAGCAAACGCGGCTGGGCGGCAGATTGCGCGTAGAGCGAGCGATTGCCGACGACACCCTCGACGCCATCGTGCCCGGAATGTTGCTGCAGCCGCTCGTCGAGAATGCCGTACGGCATGGAGTCGCGCCGATCATCGAAGGTGGAACGATTTGGATCGAGAGCCGGCTGAATAGCGATCGCCTGCGGATCGGCATCCGCAATTCGGGATCCCGGCGCGGAGATCAGTCGGCCAGGTCCAACGGATCGAAGGGCAGTGCCAAGGGCAAGTCTGCGAAGGGTATCGGCCTCGCTAATACGGAAGAGCGGCTGAAGACGCTGTACGGGGACGATCACCTGTTCACGCTGCGCTGGCCGGAAGCAGGTGGCTGCGAAGCGACCATCGAAGTGCCCTTGCGCCGAGCCGCTCAAGCGCAAGAGGTGGCCGCGTGCGTGCGCTGATCGTCGATGACGAGCCACTCGCCCGGCGTGGCGTTGTTCTCCGGCTGAAAAAATTTCGCGATGTCGAAGTCGTCGGCGAGTGCGGCGACGGAGCGTCAGCGGTCGAAAAAATTCTGGAGCTCACGCCCGACGTCGTCTTCCTCGACGTGCAGATGCCGGGCATGGATGGCTTTGAAGTTCTGCGCGCGCTGCCCAAAGAGAGCATGCCGGCGGTCATCTTTCTGACCGCGTACGAGCAGCACGCCTTGCGCGCGTTCGAGGTGCACGCGCTTGATTATCTGTTGAAACCGGTCAACGATGAGCGCTTCAGCGATGCCCTAGGCCGGGCCCGGCAGGCGGGTGATGCCGACTCGCGCACCCGCATGGCCGAACGAATTCGTTCCATGCTTGACCGCAAGCCGGCGAAATATGTCGCGCATTTCTCGGTGCGTGTGGGCTCGCGCATTCAACTGGTGCGAACCGACGATATCGAATGGATTGCCGCCGCTGGCGATTATGCTGAGCTTCACAGCGCCGGGGGCTGCCATCTGGTGCGCGAGACCATGAATTCCTTGGAAGAGAAACTTGATCCCACCGAATTTCTGCGCATCCATCGCTCGCGAATCGTGCGCGCCCGCTGCATTCGCGAACTTCGATCTATCGACAACCGCGAATATCTCGTCAAGCTCAAAGATGGCTCGGAACACCGATCCGGGCGCAGTTTCGCCGACCGGCTCGACAGTTGGCTATCTTCCAAGAACTCCTAGTGTGCCCCCCCAGCTCGCTCACCTGTGAAGAAGTGCGCCGACAAAATTCAGTGGCGAGTAGGGATTGATCATCGGCGCCTTAAATACCGGCGTCGCCCTCTGCGTTGAAGAGCCGATCGAGCCCGGATTCTCAAGGCTTGCCTTCCATAGAGTGCGAGGTTGAAAGCGCAAACGATCACTCCCGCCACTGTCAGGGCGGTTGCAGAGAGGTCGGGATAGATCAGCTTGTCGAGATAGTGGAGGAGGAAACCTCCCTGGTACGGATCGACGCCCGCCTTTTTTTCGTACCAGTTCTCCAGAAGAGTCAAGGGACAGGGCCACGGCAGCAACTCCGTGACAATTCCCCAGATCAGAGAAACGACATGCAACCAGCGAAGCATCGGACGCGATCGCGTGAGCAGAGCCCCGAAGACCACCCACACGATAAATAGCGCGTGCAGGAAGAGCACAGCACTAGCAAGAGCTGAATAGACGTTCGGGGCCACATGCATTCACTGAATTTACTGCAACCGCACTGAACAACGCTCTGCTGTACGAATTACATTCCTTCCCAGGCTGGGAATGCAAAGACCATGCGATTCCTTCCGACGGTGAACACCACGTTTGCCGTGGCCCCTTATGCTCGATCAGTGTCGTTTTACCGACGTGAAGTCCGCATTTCGACACATATCCGTTTCGATCGTCTTGTTCTGATCGGTAAAGGTGAAGCGCAAGACAGCGTTGGGACTGTATATCTTCCATATCAGAATCCGCTGGGGTGGGACGGTGCGTCCAAGGGCTCACGCGGGTGACCGATTCATAAGCCAGCCGTTTCGAGCAACCGGAGCAGAAAGAACTAGCGCAACACCGCCTTCCGCCATTTAGAATCGTGGACCTAGGCATCCGGCGCACAAGGGTCAAACTCAGCGCAAGATAGTGGATC
>DATNKA010000913.1:0-6198 GCA_035603655.1 Candidatus Acidiferrales bacterium
AAGCCGAAAATCGAGCCAGGAGCCGGGCTGGACTGCGGCCCGTGGCCGCTGACACTGGTCGACAGACAGGAAAGTACAATGAGCGAGCAAAAAAAAACTGATGAGAACAATCTCATGGGGCTCCCGCAGTGAAAGTAAGTAAGGTAGCACAGCGGGTGTCACGCGATACAGATGAAGAGTGGACGCAAGAAGTTCCGGCCTTTCAAGATTCGTGCGGCGGGAAATAGCGGCCTTCGTGACGTGAGCGAGAACCCACGATTACTATCTGCCATTTCCTGACGCAACTGGTCCCGCGCCCCGAGGGTTCAACGCACCTGCCCCGTCCCAACAATCTCATACTTCGAGGAGGTCAACTCCGCCAGCGCGAAAGGCCCGCGGCAGTGCAACTTCTGCGTGCTAATTCCCATCTCGGCGCCGAAGCCAAACTCAGCGCCGTCGGTGAAACGAGTCGAAGCATTCCAGTACACGGCAGCGGAGTCCACGCCGCGCAAGAACTTGCGGGCATTGGTCTCAGCACGCGTCACGATGGAATCGGAGTGCTTCGTGGAATAACGATTGATGTGGGCGATCGCCTCCTCCACACTTGCGACAACACGAACCCCGATGCACAGCCGCAGATATTCTTCGTACCAATCTTGTTCCGCCGCAGGCCCAATATTCAGGCCAGCAGCCAGGCTGCGGGACTTTTCGTCGCCGCGGACTTCCACGCCAGCGTCGATCAGCTTCTTCACGATGCGCGGAACATATTCCGCCGCGATCCGCTCATGCACCAGCAGCTTCTCGGCGGCGTTGCACACTGACGGCCGCTGCGTCTTGGCGTTGATCACGATCTGGTCGGCCATGCCGAACTCGGCCGATTCGTCAACGAAGATATGACAGTTCCCTGCTCCAGTTTCAATCACTGGCACCGCGGAATTCTCACTCACAAAAGCGATCAGTCCCGCGCCGCCGCGGGGAATAATCACGTCGACCAGTCCGCGGGCTTTAATGAGATCCTGCACCGACTGCCGCGTGGTCGAATCCAGCAGTTCGATTGCTCCCGCCGGAACTCCGGCCACGGCGCCAAGAATCTCCACCAGGCACTGATTGCTGCGCACCGCTTCTTTGCCGCCGCGCAGCACAATCGCGTTGCCGGTTTTCAAAGCGAGGACGACCGTATCAACCGTAACATTCGGCCTCGATTCGTAGATTATTCCCACCACACCCAGGGGCACGCTCATCTTGCGGATGTGCAGGCCATTGGGCCGCGTCCACTCCGCCAGCGTTTGGCCGATCGGATCAGCCAGGGCCGCAACATCGCGCACCCCCTGAGCCATCTCCTTGATTCGCTCAGGAGTCAGAAGCAACCGGTCGCGCATAGCGTCTTCGAGGCCGGAACTTTCTATGTCCTCCTGGTTTGCCGCAAGAATCGTTGGCAGATTGGCTTCAATGGCATCGGCAATTCGTCGCAGGAATGCGTTTTTCTCCTGGGTCGAGAGCAATGCCAGCTTCCCGGCAGCCTGGCGGGCGCGCAGCAGCTTTTCCTGAGTGGAAGCCGCGCTGGTGATGGTCGTCGCCATTAACTTTTTCGTCGTGAAGGAGGAAAGTAAGTTCCAATCTTTCGTTCCACCGCCAATGTGATTCCGTCGGGATGGCGTCCGTTTACAATAGCGACATGCACGCCGGCTTCGCTGGCCAGTCTTGCGGCCCGCAATTTGGAAATCATTCCGCCGCGCCCCAGTGTGCTTTTTCCGTTGCATTGCGCTTCCAGAGCTGGGGTCAGCTTGCGCACTACACGCACCAATCGGGGCTTCTTGCCTCCGTTGGCTCTGAGAAACCCATCGACATTAGTCAGCAACAGAAGCCAATCGGCGTCGACTGCGGTGGCCAGCAGCGAACTCAGTTCGTCGTTGTCGCCAAAAGCCCCTTCCAACTCTCGCACTGAAACGCTGTCGTTTTCATTTACGATGGGGACAACCCCCAGTGAAAGCAACTCCCTCAGTGCGTTTTGCAAATTACGGTAGCGCACCGGCGAAGTGAAGTCGTCGCTTGAAAGCAAAAGTTGCGCTACGACTTTCTTGCCGAAGAATAGCCGCTCGTAGGTGTGCATCAGCTTGCTTTGTCCAACCGCGGCACAAGCCTGCATGCCCGGAACATCCTTGGGCCGCTTGCTCAATCCCAGTCCGGACATGCCCGCGGCGATGGCCCCGGACGTAACAATCAAATATTCGTTCTTGCTGAGATCGAACTGATCCACCATACCGCGCAGCAGGTTCGCGTCAATCTGGCCGGCCGGAGCGATAAGGCCGGTGCCGACTTTGATGACGACTCGCATTACTTGGTTCCTATTCTCACAGGCTTACTTGGAATGGTATCGCACTCAACGCCCGAGGAGGATCTCTCCCCTCCTTTTAAATAGTTCCCCGGATGGAGATCACCCGGGCTCGCGCCGCAAGGGAGTCAGCGGAAGGGACAAATTTCCTCTCCCGCATTTAAAATGGCTCCATGGCAAGATCAAACTTGCCACGATATCGTCTTATGCCTGCATCCAACGCCACCAGCCGATTCTCCGATCGCGTCGAAAGCTATGTTCTCTACCGGCCGGGCTATCCTCCGGAGGCACTGCGGACGCTCGAGACCGAGTGCGGTCTGATACCTAGCCATGTGATCGCCGATATCGCGTCTGGAACCGGGATATGGACGCGCATGCTGCTGGAAAATGGCAACGCAGTTTTCGGTGTCGAGCCCAATTCCGAGATGCGAAAGGCGGGGGAAGGTCTGCTGGCCCGCTTCCCGAAGTTCAACAGCGTCGCGGGAACGGCCGAGGCGACAACCCTCCGAGACCAGAGCGTCGACTTCGTCACCGCTGCGCAGGCGGCTCACTGGTTCGACCGCGGACAATCAAGGCGCGAGTTCCTTCGCATTCTGAAGCCTGGCGGCTGGCTGGCACTTTTGTGGAACGAGCGGCTCACGGAGACAACAGAGTTTCTTCGCGCATATGAACAGTTACTGTTGACCTACGGCACCGACTACCAAGACGTTCGCCACGAACGCACCACCTCAGCGGTCAACGAATTTTTTGACCCCGCGCCGTTTCAAGAGCGGGAGTTTGAGACGCGTCAGGAGTTTGACTATGCTGGCGTGGAAGGCCGGCTGCTGTCGTCGTCGTACGCGCCCGGGCCGGAGCATCCTAAACACAAACCCATGCTGCGCGAATTGCGAAGCATCTTCGATGACTGTGCTAAAGGTGGCCAGGTCGCGTTTGAGTACAAGACGCGATTGTACTTCGGACGTTTGCACGAAACACAGAATCCGCTCTGATACGATCAGCCTGGGTTGCATCCTTCGAGGTCAAGTTAGTGCCCGACGAAAAATCTTTTCACATGACGCCCGACGAATTCCGGCGTCACGGCCATGCTGTGGTCGATTGGATCGCCGACTACCAATCCCGCGTCGAAACATTCCCCGTGCTCTCGCAGGCGAAGCCAGGTCGGATCCGCGCATCGCTGCCGTCAAATCCTCCGTTGCATGGCCAGCCCTTCGACGCGCTGCTGAAAGACGTCGAGGATCTAATTCTTCCCGGAGTCACGCACTGGCAGTCGCCAAATTTCTTTGCCTATTTCCCGTGCAACGCTTCTGGCCCTGGAATTCTTGGTGATCTGCTCTCTTCTGGCCTGGGCGTGCAGGGCATGCTCTGGTCCACCAGCCCGGCCTGCACGGAGTTAGAAACTCATGTGCTCGACTGGCTCGCAGCTATGCTCGGATTGCCGGAAAAATTTCTATCATCCAGCGCCGGCGGGGGGGTGATTCAAGATACCGCCTCGAGCGCCGCTTTGTGCGCGCTGTTGGCCGCTCGCGAACGCGCTACTCAGTACGCCAGTAATCGAAAAGGATGTGACGGGCGCATCGTGGCCTACGCCTCCACGCAAACTCATTCGTCATTGCAGAAAGCTGCGATGATCGCAGGCATCGGGGTCGACAACCTTCGCCTGATTGAAGTGGACGAAACTTTTGCCATGCGTCCCGATGCTCTCGTGCGCCAGATTGAAGCAGACAAGCGAGCCCGCCTGGTTCCCTGCTTTGTCTGCGCGACGGTCGGTACAACGTCGTCGAACGCCATGGATCCTGTTGCAGAAATTGCCCAAGTCTGCCGTCAGCATAATCTCTGGCTGCACGTGGATGCAGCCATGTCGGGGACTGCAGCACTCTGTCCTGAATTTCGCCATCTTCAGAACGGAGTCGAACTGGCGGACAGCTACAACTTCAATCCGCACAAATGGATGTTCACCAACTTCGACTGCAGTTGTTTTTGGGTGGCTGACCGCAAAGCGCTCATTCAGACACTAAGCATCCTGCCCGAATACCTGCGCAACCAGGCCTCCGAATCCGGTGCGGTGATCGACTACCGCGATTGGCACATCCAATTGGGTCGGCGTTTTCGCTCGCTCAAATTGTGGTTTGTGATCCGACACTACGGCGTGGAAGGCCTGCAGCACCATATTCGCCGTCACGTGGAACTGGCGCAGCAGTTCGCCAAGTGGGTGCACGACGATCAAGATTTTGAACTGGCTGCTCCGGCCCCGTTGAACCTCGTGTGCTTCCGCCACAAGGGCGGAGACGCGGCCAATCAGACCATCATGGATCAGCTCAATCGCAGCGGTGATCTCTTCCTGACGCATACCAAGCTAAGCGGAAAGCTGACTTTGCGGCTGTGCGTCGGCCAAACCAACACCGAAGCAAGGCATGTGGAGAGCGCTTGGAACCGGATTCGCCAGGAAGCGGACAAACTTGTCGCAACCACCTGAGTCGGCCACATGAAGTTAAGCTTGCCTCGGATTCAGCTAAGGTAAAGTATGCGAAATATCCTCGGCCAGCGCCCGCTGCGCTTCGTCTTCGCCGCCAACGTGATTTCCATGTTGGGCAGCGGGATGAACTCGGCCGCGGTCGCCTGGTACATCCTCGAAGCCACGCATTCGGAAATGGCCCTCGGCACCTTCGCCGTTCTGCAGACGATTCCCGCCATGCTGATGCTTCCCTTCACCGGCGTCATTATTGACCGCGAAGATCGCCGCCGCCTAGTCATGTGGCTCGATGCGCTGCGTGCCATCATCATTTTGAGCGTGGGCATCCTCGCGTTTCGGCATCGTGTGCAAGTCTGGCAACTTTACTTGATGAATACTCTCGTCGCCGCTGGCTTCTGGATGTTCTGGCCGACCATCACCGCGCTTATCCAGGAACTCACGCCCGAAGGTCAATTCGTACAATCCAATACTTTTCTTCTGGCCGGCGTGCAAGGAGGATGGCTCATCGCCGGCTCTCTGGTCGGCTTCATGTACAACCACATCGGTCTTGGCGGTGTGCTCCTGATCGACGTTTCCACCTATGTGGTGTCGTTCTTATGCTATTTCGCCGTGCGCAAGGGACGGCATGTTGTGCTGCGCCCGAACGAATTGCGTGCCGACATCCTGGCCGCAGAAACCCAGCTCCAGCGCTTCTGGCGCGAGATGCGCGAGGGCCTGCACTTTCTTCGCGACCATCGCGCCGTCATCCTGCTCGGCATCAGTTGGGCGCTGTTTCTTGGCGCCATGATCACGGGAGTTGTCGTCACTCCATCATTGAGCGAGCGTATTTTCCATGCCGGCGCCGTCGGCTACGGATGGCTCAACGCGGGATGGGGTACCGGCGCTTTTCTCAGCGCGCTGTATGCTCCGGCTATAATTGCGAGCCTGGGCGGCCGCCGTTCGGTTGCCTTTTCCATGGCGCTCATAGCCGCGTGCGTAGTGTGCGCCCCGGTGTCGCGGTGGCTGGCAGCCGCGGTATTGCTGTACGCAGTGATGGGGTCGGCGCGCGGCATCGGAGGTATAGCCATGAATACCAGCCTGATGGAAATGGTTCCAAACCATCTGATGGGACGCGTGCAGAACACTTTTTATTTTTTCGGGACTTTCCTGCAGCTCGTGCTGGCGCTCGCAGTTGGCGCCGTCGCACACAGGATCAGTCTGGTTGCGGCATTCGCTATTCTCGCCTGTGTTTACGGATTGTCATTTGTGACTGCGAGTTGGCCGATCGGCACGGTTGCGGCGGAAGAAGTCAGCGCGCTGGACTGAACTCTGTCCCCCACGGAGACAAACAGAACAAACTTTCAATCGCCTCTTGAATGGCGGAGATGTTTTCCTCTGCCTCCCACTGGCTCGGTAGTAAATTCACGCGCTTGGCTGT
>DATNKA010000914.1:0-8441 GCA_035603655.1 Candidatus Acidiferrales bacterium
CCCTACCTTGCCGCACGCATCGCTGTGGGATACATCGAAGGTCTTCAAAGCAAGGGGGTCTCGGCAACCGTCAAACATTTCGCCGCCAATAATTCGGAGTACGACCGTCACCGCATCAACAGCATTATCGACGAGCGCACCTTGCGTGAACTCTACCTGCCGGCCTTTGAAGCAGCCGTGACCGAGGCCCACGTAGGCGCCGTCATGGACAGCTACAACCTGGTCAATGGCGAGCATTCCACGCAGAACGCACACCTGAATAACGACATTCTGCGCCACGACTGGGGCTTCCAGGGCGTCCTGATGTCCGACTGGACAGCAACTTACGATGGGCTCGCAGCAGCAAACGGCGGCCTGGACCTGGAAATGCCCTTCGCCAAGCTGATGACGCCTGAGACCCTGAAGGGAGGCCTCGGCAGCGGCAAACTGACCATGGCCGTGCTGGACGAAAAGTGCCGCCGCATCCTTGGTACAGCCATACAGTTCGGCTGGCTCGACCGCGAGCAGACGATCTCTTCGATTCCTCTCAACAACCCCAACGCGGATAGGGTCACGCTCGAAGAGACGCTCGAGAGCATCACCCTTCTGAAGAATGAAGGCGGATTGCTTCCGCTAGATCCCACGCGCGTGAAGACCCTCGCTATCATAGGACCTGAAGCTGCCGTCGCTGTAGTCGGCGGCGGTGGGAGCTCGCAAACCACTCCCTTCCAAGCGAACAGCTTCGTGGCTGGTCTCATGCAGATAGCCGGCACTCGCTTCAGGGTGATGTATGCTCCAGGCCTTCCGCCCCTCGCAACCATCTTCGGCCGCACCTCGTTCCGCAATCTGACCGTTGGAGTAAACGGCAAGGGAGAACCGCCGCGTACGGAAAATACAGATCGCGGTCTGAGTCGGATCAATACCTGGAACGGCCTCGGAGGCGGGGGTTTGAGTGGCCCGAGGGGCGACGGTCTCACGACCTACGACTACAAAGGTGAGTACCTTCCCACGGCGCCAGGGGAGCATGTTCTGATCGCAGCGGCTCCCGAGCAGGACACCTATCGCGTGCTTGTCGACGGCAAGGAGGTCCTCTCCCAGCAGAAGGATTCGAATCGCATGGCAGTCAGGAACGTCTCCGTTGCTCTGAGCGAAAACAAACCGGTTTCCGTCGAAGTGGTCTACCAGACAAACGGTACAACGCCTCGCCTCGGCGTCGGTCTGGTGGCTTCAGCAGACATGCTCTCCTCCGATGCCCAGAAAATTCTGCAGGATGCCGATGCGGTGCTCGTTACTGTCGGCTTCGACGCATCCACCGAGAGCGAGGGCTTCGACAGGACTTATGCCATGCCTTGGCCGCAGAACGAACTTATCCAGCGGGTCACGGCGCTCAACCCGAAGACAATCGTCTCCATCACCGCTGGCGGTGCCGTGGAAACTGCGCCCTGGATTGCGAATGTTCCCGCACTGCTGCACAACTGGTATCCCGGGCAACAGGGATCGACGGCGCTGGCGCAGATCCTGTTCGGCGACTACTCGCCGGAAGGCCATCTGCCTTTCAGTTGGGAGCGCACCCTGGACCAGAATCCAGCCAGCGCCCACTACGCGGAAGAACCCGGCGACAGCCGTATCGTTCGTTATGATGAGGGCTTGTTCCTGGGCTATCGCTTCTACACGTCCATGAACCAGAAACCTCTGTTTCCCTTCGGCTTCGGAATGTCCTATACAAACTTTGCGTTCACGCATCTGAACGTCAAGAAAAATTCCGACAATGATGTGGAGGTCTCTTTCACCGTCCAGAACACAGGCTCACGGGCAGGCGCGGACGTTGCCCAAGTCTACGTCGGAGACCCCAGTGCGAAGTTGAAGCGGCCCTTAATGGAGCTCAAGCAGTTCAGCAAAGTCCGACTCAATCCCGGCGAGACACAACACGTTGTCCTGCACCTGAACAAGCGCGCCTTCAGCTACTACGACGTGGACGCAAAGAACTGGCGCATAGATCCCGGCGAATTCGTCATCTACGTCGGCGACTCGTCAGAGTCGGTCCCTCTCAAGCAGTCGTTCCCGATGTAGACGGTCCACCGTTCTCGCACCGATTCTATTTTGCCTACATTGCTTTACCGACAGTTGTGAGTTGCAACGACGTTATAGCCGCGATTTCAGGAAGGCCTGGACAATGGCTTCTGCGATGTGTAGAGGGAATTCGTCCGTATCGATCATTGATTTTGAACTCACGAAAGGGCGTTCGAGACGCGGGTAGCGGGTGCGGTCTGCTAAAGTTCTTCGCTATGGAAATCTTCATCGATCGCCTCGCACTCAAACGATGCGGCCTTGCCTTGCTGTTCATCCTGATGCTTGGCACAGCACCGCATCCGCTGCAAGCGCAAGCGCCGGCGCCATCCACACCCGCCGTTCCAGAGTGGGCGCAGCCGGGATCGCCTACGCACGTCCAGGTGCCGCCACCGGCAGATTTTCATAGGCCGAGCAGGAACTCTGATGCGCCGATTGGAGTGTTTGACGGCCAGTCTGACATTGGCGCCGCCCTGGTACCCGGCAATGCAAGTTACGACGGCAAGACGAAACAGTACACCATCAACTCCGCCGGCTATAACATCTGGTACACGCGTGACGAGTTCCGTTATCTCTGGAAGAAGATGTCGGGGGACGTTTCACTCGCGGCCGACGTCACGTTTCCAGATGCGAAGGGTTACGGCGACCGTAAGGCGGTCCTGGTCATTCGCCAGAGTCTTGATGACGATTCCAGGCAAGCCATGATCGGCGAGCATGGGGTGGGCATGATCCACCTGGCGTGGCGTCCGGAAAAGGGCGCGATGATGAAGGACGCCCAATTTCGCTTCGGGGGCGTTCTAGCCGGGATCAGAGCAAAGCGTATCGGAATCGCAAAACATGGCGATTCCATTGCGATCTTTGTCAGTCTTGAGGGGGAACCCGCGCACCAGCTCGGCCCCCCAGTCACGCTCCACTTCGACGAACCTTTCTATGTGGGCATCGGTTTCTGTTCGCACTTGCCCGCGACATCGGACACTGCTGTGCTCTCTAACGTCGTTCTCGAGAACTCGGCGATTAAGGTGGAGTAGAGCGGAGCAACGCTCGCACGGCGGCGTGCATAAGTGTGTGGCGTAAGCAATAAGGGGACGGCCCTGCGATTTCCCCCCAACAGGAGTGTCATCGACATGAAGGTTCTCTCGATCCAATTGCAATTCTGTAGACTCACCCTGATCGCGTTCTTTCTAACGGCTCCCGCTCTCCAGGCGCAATCTTCCGCGGCCCACCTAGAAGCAGCACCCTCCGAGCCGCACCTGCGCAGTCGTCTCTTCATCTACGATCTGCACGATGGCTCCTCGCGCCTGGTCTATTCTGCGGACTCGATATGGGAGGCACCCAACTGGTCTCCCGACGGGAAGTACCTCATCGCCAATTCTGGCGGGGGCATTTATAAGCTCGTCCTCAAACCGGACGGCATGGTCGAGCCGCAAAGATTACCTGTGCCCGCCAACTTTCAATGCAATAACGATAAGGCCATCTCTCCTGATGGCAAGAAGATCGCCTTCTCGGCTACGGTTCCGCCACATAAGGGATCGCAGGTCTTTCTCGCAGACGCCGATGGCAGCAACGTCAAGCTAGTGGCGCCCGACTCGCCGAGCTATTTTCACGGCTGGTCGCCGGATAACAAGACGCTTGCCTTCGTGGCCCAGCGTAACGGCAGCGGCCAATATGATATTTACAGCCTGCCCGCCGATGGGGGCCGAGAGAAGCAGCTCACGTCCAATATTCACCATGACGACGGCCCGGACTACTCGCCGGACGGCAAGTGGATCTACATCAACTCCGATCGATCCGGCAAGGAAGCGGTCTGGCGGTTCCCCTTCGATGGCGCTGGTACCAATGATGCGAAGGCCGAGATGGTTGTGAGCGATGCACTCGAAGACTGGTTCCCCCACATCTCGCCGGACGGCAAGAAGATGGTGTATATCGGCTATCCCGCCGGTACAAAAACCCACGACCCCCGCACTGTCCAAATTGAGCTCAAACTCGTCGCGATCAACCATGGCGAGGTCGCGGCGTCCCCGAGGACGCTCGTCAAGGCCAGCGGCGGCCAGGGAACGATGAACGTCAACTCCTGGGCTCCAGACTCCATGCGCTTCGCCTACGTAATTTATGAGGTCCTGCCCTAGCTGGGGTGCGCGTTGCTAGGTGGGCACCAGCAGCGTAAAGCCAGCTGTCAAAATGAGCGCCATAGCCCATATCAAGTCCAAATTCACCCACGCCCTTCGTAGAACCTCGAGACCGACCTTCTCGTAGACCACCAACGCGATCAGTCCGGTTACCAGAAGATATCCCAGCGTATGTACAAGCACAGCCGTGGGCGCCGTCCATGGTCCTTCGAAAGCACCTCTTTGGCCATGGTGAGAAGGAGCGTCCATGCCTGCTGCAGTGTGCAGCGCTGATATTTTCAGCAAGATCGGCAACAGCATGAAGCCGGCGCCGTGGGCGGAAGCCATCAGGAAGGACCAAATGCACAGATCGCGAAAGCCGATTTGCATTCCGCCCCAGCGGGGATGGGTCCTGCGAATTAAGCGCTGCAGTCCAAAGCCAAAAAGAACGCAAGCTGCGGCGATCTTGATGTATTGCAAGGGCAGCACGGCGCCAGCACCGACGGCGATGGCCACGACCAGCCCTATAGCCAGGAAATGTCCGGTCGCAATCGGCACCAGCGATTGCCATACCGCAACCGCGCTCTTCTTCTGCATTCCAAGAGCGGCGGCAAATAGCCAGCCCATCCCCGGATTGATACCATGGTATGCGCCGAGAAGAAACATCGCGACCCACGGCCAGGCTGGAAAGTGGCTCACGAGTAACAGTACGAATCGGACGAAGCGTCCCCACCCTCCAGACGGACCTGATGGCCGCGGAGATCGCCGAATTCAAGAAAGAATTTCGGGTCAATCTCCATGCCGCCCTCCGGCTTGGCGTCGAGCTTTACCATCCAGCTTCGAATTCCCTCAGGATAGAATTGCGCGTCCCATGGAGCATAAAGCGAGTTCGTGAAATAGACGCGCCGTCCGTCGCGGCTCACTTCGACCATCTGCGGGCCGCCGTTCAAAGGCGCGCCGGGATTCTTCGGGTGCTCAGCACGGCGCACGATGCCACCCAGATGCACGGAACCTGTGCGCTTGGGATGAAAAGGGTCGGACACGTCGTATTGCAGAAACTCGCCGGTTCCCCAGCAGGAAACATAAAGGAAGCGATCGTCGAGCGACAGATTGATGTCGGTGATCAGCGGCGGCACGGCCTTGAATCCCTTGAGCAAAGGAGGAAGCTTTTCCGGGTCGGCCGGCTCTGCGGGAATCTCGATTACTTTCTTCACCTCCCATTTTCCGTTCCCCCGATGCCACACCCAAATGGAAGCGGATAAGTCTTTGAGTGATACGACAACGCCGAGAAATCCATACGCGCGACTCGGATCGTGCGCGGGCCGGAGCTCCAGCGCCATTTGTTGCTCAGCGCCCAAATCCAACGCTTGGACGTGGCGCCGCTTTCGGAGATCCCACACATGAATGGAGTGGCCGTAGCCGCCCTTCAAGAGAATGTCGGGATTCACGCCTGTTTCCACCATATTCGGCGTTCCCCATTCGCTGGTGATCATGGTGTCCAGGCCCAGGTGCCAAAAGAAATCGTAAGCAAGATATTGTGGGCCGCGCTCGATTTCCCATTTTCCCAGAATCTCAAAGCTTTCCGGATCCATTACGAAGATGCCGCCCGGACCATCTCCCGTAGTGGAGCCAAGCGCGCTGCAGAAAATTCCCTCAGGACCGCAATGGACAGTGTGTGGTCGGCTGTATCCAGTCCGTTCCGCCAGGATTTTAGGCTCGATCACTTTGACAATCTTCGGCTTTCGCGGGTCTGGCTTCGTATCCAGGATATGAATTCGTGAGGACTTAATGCCCGGGACAACCAGGTAACGCCGCTCCGTATGCGGATGCGGCATGTAGGGACAGAGACAAGCGCTGCAAGCGTTCCAACCGAAGTGGTGCAATTCGTCGCCGGAATTGGGCATGTCCACCCGGCCGACGAGTCGGCCATAAGTGCTGGATGCCGGATCCACATCCGCAACACCCAGCGCGTCGGGACGCCCATTGCTCTCCGCGTTGAGCATCGCCACGAACGCTACCTTTTCAGGGGGCGCTTGCATCGCCATTCTTGGGGAAGGATAAAAAGTTGGGTCAGGTCGCCAAAGTTCCACTTGAATTCTCCTATTCTGAAATGAATTCTTGGGTGAATCCGTCGTCATTCGACGATCGGGCGATAGTCGTTCGCAATTGACCGCCGACGAACGACCTTCGCTGACTCTTTCGTCGCCTCGGCGTAGGTGAGCTCGCGCGTCCAATCCGTAGACTGTTTGCCGTCTATCTCGATGTACATCTTCGCCAGGGAAACGTCCAGAGGAAGCCAACCATAGTTAGGGGCGAAGAAATAGATCCAGCAGTGATAGCTCCCGTCGATTTGCACTCCATTCAGGGTGGGTTTTAGAAGCGAACCGTAGACCATGCGCGTGGGAATCCCCGCTGCCATGGCCAGCGACGCAAATAGCGAATGAAAATCCGGGCAATTGCCAGTTTCTGTCCTCAAGCAATCAGCCGTGACTCGAAATTCCCGAACTACAGAGACGGCGTCTTCCTGAGGGACCGCGAACCATATGCGCACCGTCTTGGTCCCTTTTGGTTGGACCCTGAATTCATTTTTAGTCTCGAACGATGCCGGTCTTGGTTGAGTCCGATTGGAGACATCTCCGCCGAACATACGGACGGAGACTCCTATGGCTACGCCGGCTACCAGGAGACAGAAAAAGATGGGCTTGCTGCGAACATGCGAAAAATTCATACGCTCCTCCTCGTTGCGGAGGCTGCTCCAATGAAGTGAACAGTCAAAAAGGATTAACGCAACGACCGACCGGCGTTTTGGGGAGCGCCCGTCAAGTGCAGCCGCGTTTGCGAAGAATGAGCATGCGCGTCCAGTAAGCTGAGGAGAAGAGTATATAAGCCACGCCGCCTGCCCCGTCAAGCCGACTGCCTTCGGAAGGCTGCCAAACGAAGGCGGCGGTGCGGATCTGAATTCGCGCTCAACCAGCTGAAGAATCCGCCCCATACCAAGAGCGAAGAAGCGTAAGGACCTTCGTGACGATCACGCCGTAAAAGTCCTCGAGGAGCTCACCGTTGATCTCCTCCAAGCGCGTTTGTGGATTAGTTTCCGGTTCGACCGACCAACCGGGAACTACTCGATTCGTGGACCCAGCCGCGTGTGAATCGTCATACGATACTAGGCTACGATTCCAGCAGTGCGTCGATGCTTTTGAGGAAGTTTAAGGTGTTCGCAACGATTTTCAAAAGGCGGGAAACACCGAGCCGGCCCCGCAGGGGGCCGGCTCGACTGATTGGCTCAAAATCCGATTTGCTGTCTTGTCTTACTTCACGGCAAGAATCGGATCGTCGTGATCGTTCTTCAGACGCTCGTCAAGGTGCCACCGTTATAGCGACGGGCGTCTCGTTTGTGAGTGATCCGGAAGTCCCGATCAGCTCAATGGTCGTCGTTCCAGTGGGTGCGCGTCTCGAAGCGCTCCAGGTGATGGTTACCTTCACGCTGCCATTCGCCGGCGGCGTCACGGGGTTGGCCGAGGCCGTCGCCGATACGCCACTGGGGAATCCACTCACGCTCAAGTCCACTGCAGAATGGAATCCATTCACGCTGGTGACTGTGAGAGTGGTGGATACGCTGCCGCGTTCATCGACTGTGAAGGAAGATGGCGACAGAGACAGGGTGAAGTTCGCAGTTCCTGCAGAAGCATTCACCGTCAGCGCGATGGTGGTGCTGTGAGTGGTCGATCCCGATGTTCCGGTGATCGTCACCGTAGCCGCGCCGACCGTTGCGCTAGTGGAAGCGGTCAGCGTGAGTGTTGAGGTCGCACTCCCGTTCGCTGGCGGAGTGACCGGGTTGGTGGAGAACGCCGCCGTCACGCCGCTGGGCAAACCAGTTGCGCTCAACGTCGTTGCTGAATTGAACCCGCTCGTGCTTGTGATGGTGATGGTGCTGGTTCCACTTGCGCCTTGAGTTACCGTGACCGAAGTTGGCGAAGCGGCGATGGTGAAGTTGGGCGTCGCCGACGAATTCACCGTCAGCGCAAGCTTTGTGGTTGCGGTCAAACTGCCTGAGGTTCCAGTGATCGTCACCGTGGCCGATCCGGTAGTGGCCGTGCTGCTCGCGGTCAGCGTAAGCACACTCGTCCCGGTGGTCGGGTTCGTGGCGAACGCCGCCGTCACGCCGCTCGGCAGGCCGGACGCAGCCAGAGTTACGCTACCCGTGAATCCACCTACATCGGTGACTGTGATCGTGCTGGTGCCTTTGCTGCCTTGGGTAATCGTCAGACTGCTCGGCGAATCCGATAGCGT
>DATNKA010000915.1:0-5647 GCA_035603655.1 Candidatus Acidiferrales bacterium
CAGCAGCCGCACATACGACGCAATCGAGATCGAAGATGTCCCGTGCTCTGGCTCTGGTTCCATAAAGTGTTAAGTCTGGAGTGATTAATCTACCGTGCGGAAGAGCGCCCGGCAAAGGACGCGAATAGAGGGGACAACACACGCTACGACTTCAGTTTGATCTTCAGGTCTGCGGCGATCTGCTTGCCATGGAAACGCCCGTTCTCAATAAAGATTTCGTTGGTGCGGGATCCCGCGACAATCACTCCGGCCACGTAGACGCCGCGCACGTTGGATTCCAGCGACACGGGATCGCATACCGGGCGGCACTGCTGCTCCGACAGTTCGATTCCCATGCTGCGCAGAAAATCGTAATCCGGATGGTAGCCGATCAACGCGAGCACAAAGTCGTTCTTCAATCGAATCGGCCCGCGCGGCGTGTTCACCACCACATGATCCACACCGATTTCCTGCACCGAACTGCTGAAGTACGCTTCGATCTCGTTCGCTTTGATGCGATTTTCCAGATCCGGCTTGATCCAGTATTTGACGTGATGATGCAGCTACGCTTCGCGATGCACCAGCGTCACCCGCGCTCCGTGTCGCCACAAATCGAGGGCCGCGATCGCCGCGGAATTCTTCCCGCCGATCACCAGCACTTCCGTGTCGTAATACGGATGAGGCTCCCCGTAGTAGTGCGATACCTTTGGCAGATCTTCTCCGGGGATGCAAAGTTGATTCGCCAAGTCGTAGTAGCCCGTCGACACGATTACTTTTTTTGTGCGGTAGTCATGCGGCCTTCCGGCGCGATCGGTCGCCGTGATGCTGAATTTTCCATCCTCGCCCATCACCGTCTTGACCCATTCGTACTGGCGAAGATCCACACTGTAGTGCTCGGCCACCTTGCGATAGTATTCGAGCGCTTCCTCGCGCGTGGGCTTCTGCAACGCCGTCGTAAATGGAATGTCGCCTATCTCGAGCAGTTCCGGCGTAGTAAAAAACGTCATGTTCGCCGGGTAGTGGTAGAGCGAATTCACCAGGCAGCCCTTGTCGAGGACGATGACCTGAAGTCCAATCTTCTGCGCTTCGATGGCGCAGGCGAGGCCGGTAGGCCCGGCTCCGATTACGAGCACATCCGTGCTCTGCTCGGGATGCGGGTGGACTTTAGCCCTGGGCAGAGTTTCAATGTCTTCGGCAGTGAGAAAGTCGGGCATCGATTCCTTGAGCGCCGCGCCCTTTACGGCGGGGCGAACCTAGATCAGAGAGCGATGATTCTAGCATGCGTCGTTGCCGATTCTCTTCGCTGACAACTCAGCGGGCGCTCGGCTCGATGTGCGCTCCGCGCTATAATCTCCGGTTACTTCATTCATCTCCAACGCTCCAGTCAGGACACACAATGCCGTCATCTACAGATCCCGCAATTCGAATGCGTATTGAATCCGACAGCATGGGAAAAATCGAGGTCCCGGAAAATGTTTACTGGGGAGCGCAGACGCAGCGCTCATTGCTCCACTTCAACATTGGCCGGGACACTATGCCGCCGGAACTGATTCGCGCGTTTGGCAAGTTGAAGAAGGCGTGCGCGCTGGTGAACCAGGATCTCGGAAAGTTGCCGCCGGACAAGGCAAAGCTGATCGCACAGGCTGCAGACGAGGTCATCGCGGGCAAGTTGGACGATCAGTTTCCGCTGCGCATCTGGCAGACCGGCAGCGGCACGCAGACCAACATGAACGTCAACGAGGTGATTTCGAATCGCGCCATTGAAATCGCGGGCGGCGAGAAGGGATCGAAGAAACCTATCCATCCCAACGATGACGTAAATATGTCTCAGTCGTCGAATGACACGTTTCCTACCGCGATGCACATTGCGGCCGCGGATCGAGTGAAAAACGCGCTGATTCCGGCGATCAAGAACGTACACGATGCAATCGCTGCCAAGGCGAAGGAATTCCATGACGTGGTGAAAATTGGGCGCACGCATCTGCAGGATGCCGTGCCGCTGACTTTTGGCCAGGAGTTCGGGGGCTGGGCCAGTCTGCTGGAGCGCGACATCCAGCGTCTGGAGCAGGCGCTGGACGGGCTTTATGACTTGGCCATCGGCGGAACCGCAGTCGGAACAGGACTGAACACGCATCCCGAATTCGCCGAGCGCGCCGCGAAAAAGATTGCGGACCTCACCGGACTTCCCTTCCGTTCTCATGGCAACAAATTCGCGGCGCTATCAGCCCACGACGAAATCGTCTTCGCGCAAGGGGCCATGGAAACGCTGGCTGCATCGCTGATGAAAATTTCCAACGACATCCGCTGGCTGGCTTCCGGGCCGCGCTGCGGACTGGGCGAGCTTTTGATTCCAGAGAACGAACCAGGATCTTCGATCATGCCGGGCAAAGTGAATCCCACACAGTGCGAAGCCATGACTATGGTCTGCGTGCAGGTTCACGGCGCGACCGCCGCGGTTGGATTCGGCGGCTCACAAGGCAACTTTGAACTCAACGTCTACAAACCGGTGATGATTTACAACTTCCTGCACTCAGTCACGCTGATCACAGACGCCTGCCACGGCTATGTCGAGTACATGATCAAAGGCATCGAGGTTGATCGCGCGAAGGTGGACTGGTACGTAAAAAACTCGCTGATGCTGGTGACCGCTCTTGCCCCGAAGGTGGGATACGACAAGGCGGCGCAAATCGCCCACACTGCGCACCTGGACCACAGCAGCCTGCGCGAGGCGGCGTTGAAGCTGGGCTATCTTACGGGCGAGGAATTCGATCACCTTGTGCGGCCGGAGAAGATGACGCGGCCGTAAAGCGGACTCGGGGCCACCGAGTCCTGAGGCCGAGTCCCAAGAACTGCCGTATATACGCGGTATATCACATTGAGTATACTATGTATCTACATCATCGCGTCCAGAGAGTCTTATGCCGAAAGCACAGTTAGCGAAATGGGGAAATAGCCTTGCGGTTCGGATTCCTAAGGTTGTGGCGGAACAGGCTCGAATCCAAGAGGGTGATGCCATTCTCATTGAGGTGGTGAACGGGCGTGTCGAACTGCGGCCCGTCGACAGAGTTCCAACCCTGGAAGAGTTAGTAGCGCAAATTACCCCGGAGAACGGTTATGGAGAAACGGCGGGGGGTTGCGCCCGAGGGAAGGAAATTGTTGAATGGTAGCCCGGTATGTTCCGGAGGCTGGAGATATTGTCTGGCTGGACTTTGATCCGCAAGCCGGTCGCGAGCAAAGCCAGCGCCGCCCTGCGTTGGTGCTCACCGATCAAACCTATAATCGTGCAAGCGGGCTGATCGTCGTCTGCCCTCTGACAAGCAAGCGAACGCCGTATCCGTTCGCGCTTTCAGTTGTGGTCGATAGAGTGGAAGGGGCTGTCTTAGTGGATCACCTCAAGAGCCTGGATTGGAGGGCAGGCAACGCTGCCTTTCACTGCAAGTCAGAGTCGGAACTGCTAAACAAAGCTCGGACTTACGTTGGCGTTTTGCTTGGCATCGGCTGAGGGGTGCAACGGCATCCGTCGGAAATCAGACCCGCTCGATCCCCGACCCTCCCAGCGGACGAGTTAACTCTGCGTCTTTACCCCCAGCTTCGGCTTCCACTTTCTTCTTCGGCGTGGTCGTAATTACCACTACGCTCACCAGCACCAGTAATGTCCCTACGACTGTCCGCGCCCCGAGCGCTTCAGCGCCCAGAAAATATCCCAGCAGAACTGCGACGACTGGATTGACATACGCGTAAGTCCCGACTTTAGTTGGCGATTCGTGGTGGATCAGCCACACGTAGGCGGTGAAAGCGATGATCGATCCGGCGACGATCAAGTAGACCAACGCGAGCCAAGCGCCGGATGAGACAGCGCGCGCGTCGAAAGCTTTAAACTCACCCAACATCGCTGAAGTGAGGATGAGCAGAATTCCCCCGGCAAGCATCTGAGATCCAGAGCTCATCACCTTCGATTCGGGCAACGATAGCTTGCGAGTAAGAATTGCAGCCAGCGACCAACTGATTGCGGACACGAGCAGGGCGACCGCTCCGGATGTATCAATCGCGGCTTCACCAAGGCCCGCGGAGCGGCTCACGAGAACCGCTACGCCCGCGATCCCCACCAGAAGCGCCAATCCCAGCCGCATCGTCAGCTTCTGCGTCCGCAAGAAAAGAATCTCTGCCAGGGCCATGAATACCGGGATAGTTGCCATCATGACCGCCGCAATCCCCGAAGGAACACGCTTCTCAGCCCAAAAGAGCAGGCCGTAGTCGAACACGAAGATCAGCAGAGCCAAGAGGGAAGCCGCCGCCCACTGGCGGCGTGTGGGCGAGGCTGTGCCCTTCGCTCGCATCCACGCGTAGAGTACGATTCCGGCGGTAAAGAAGCGCATTCCAGCCAGCAGAAACGGTGGCACTTCCCGCACGCCTACGCGAATCGCGAGGAATGTTGAGCCCCAAACCAGATAAATAATGGCGAAGGCCAACAGGATTTTCCATCGGCTTGGACGGGCTGTCGCTTCCATGGGGGTTCTGCGTCGGGTTGCGAACGATGAAGACCTGATCTTAAATTGGATCGACGACGACCATCCCTGGACGCAAACTCCATCGATGAAAAATTTCAATCGAACAAATCATACCCTCGGTCGATTGAAAGCGATTGCGATTTGTTGGTGAATTTACTTCTTCAGCAGGCTGGTATGGCTGGCGGCGCATTGCCAACGGCCTTCGGTGTATATCCAGGTGTCAGTGAAGCGGCCGAAGTGTTCGTAGGGCTTTCCGTGGTAGGTTCCTTTAGTATGGTAGGTGCCGATCACAACCGCCGAGTCGGCGTACATGCTGACTTTCAGATCTTGAATCGTCAGAATGGTCGGTATGAACCTCGGGTCTTTGATGTCGGCCAAGAACTTTGACTTGTCGCTAACTTCCCCGTCCCACTCGGTATTAACGAAAGCGGAGCCAATCAAGCCGTCCAAGGCGCGAGAATCCCGATTTACCTGGGCTTCATTCCACAGGTGTTCCATAACCAGCAGTTTGGTTTCCTGCGAGTCGTCCTTTGACCTTTGGGCAGCGGCTCTCCCCATTGAAAAGAAAGCCAACAGAAGGCAGCAGCATGTCGTTCGCAGCATGGTCGTACTCGTCCACCGCATCCCTACGTGAGGCGAACGCTGCGAAAACATAGCAGTGTGTTGCACCTTGGGGTTAGTGAAAGTGTACAGAGGAGATTACGAACGTCATAACCACCGGTGCACAAGCCAGAGCGCTTCGCTTTGCTTGGCAGAACAGCCGAGGCGACTGCCCCCGGATCAAGGCCGATGACTAAGCCAGCCGACGCCGGCAACACTTTAAAATGCCCAGCGCAGCAGTGCCGCTCCCACGGTAAAGCCCGCACCCACCGAGGCCATCAAGACCAGACTCCCTTTCTTCAGCTTGCCCTCTTCGATGGCCGTGTGCATTGCCAACGGGATCGTCCCGGCCGTGGTATTACCGTAGCGATCGATGTTGACAATGACACTTTCCGGGCGCAACCCGAGGCGGTCCGCCGTGGCGTTGATGATGCGAAGATTGGCTTGATGCGGGATGAAGGCGTCAACATCTGATCCCTTAAGACCATTGCGCTCGAGCAACTTCAGGCAGGCTTCGGTTTGCTTGCGCACTGCAAATTTAAAAACCTGCTGGCCGTCCT